>DATMPR010000374.1:0-19792 GCA_035567575.1 Bacteroidia bacterium | reverse complement strand
GTATTTAGGGTTCTTGATCAGCTTAACGTACTCGCTATTTGGATAATCAGAGATTAATTTGTTTTTATAATAATCTGATTTCTCCATATTATTCTCGGCTAAATAAGTACGGTATAATTGATAGTAAGCCGATAATCTGTATTTATGATCGGCATAACGGTTATTCAGATCTTCAAAAGCTGCTATGGAACGTTTATTATTATTTAATTCTTCCTTATAAGTTGAGCCCAATAAATAATCCGCTTCAATGATTTTAGCATTAGAGATTTTCATCAAAGTATCAGTAAGAGGCAATTTCTTCAAATAATATTCGCGCGTTTTACGGGGATCTTTAGTTGTGCTTTTTGATTGGCCCTTTCCATTTGTAGTTGTATTAGTGGTAACACTATTATCGGCTAGATTGTTGTCTATAATCAAATCTTTTTGACTTCTTCTCCAGTTATCTTCGTTTTTTCTATTCCCCCATTTTTTCGCAAAATCAGCTACACCTAAACTTAATGTTGTTTGATTATAGAAATAAAAATTGCCCGGCCCTCCTGTAAGATTATCACCGGAAATATTAGCATTTCCGGCATTGTTTAAAGGATTTTGGTTTTGTGCTTTAAGGGCTTCCAATTGTTCGCGTTGTTTTTCTTCATCGTCATTTATTTTCTCGATCATTTTATCGATTGCCCTGTTTCTCTCACTCTCGCTCATATTTGCTAAACGCTGCAAACTATCTTCATGCTGAATTGTTCTTACATACCCGATCAGAGTTGTCAGGGTGTTTTTACGGCTAACAATGTTATTGTAATTTGGATGGTCTTTTGGTAATACAGCAATAGTACTGTCGTAATATCCTTCAGCTTCAGGGTAACTATATTTATCGAAATAAATTTCGCCGCATTTTAAATAAGCCAATGCTTTTTGATTTACATTACTAACGCTGCTTTGCGCCGATTTTTTATAATACACAAGAGCCTGATCTGTATTTCTTTCTTTTTCTTCAAGCTCACCCAACGTAAAATAAATTACATCTAAGTACTCTGAGTTTTTAGAATCCTTAGTCATTTTAAGTAATTTGATTTTTGTTTTTTCGGCGTTCCCGTGTTTGGTATCCGTTAGTCTGGCTAATTTAATATTAGCATAAAATACCATATCGTAAGCAGGCTTTAAGCTTATAGCTTTTGCATAATACTGTCTGGCTTTTTTAATTTCTTTTTGTTCTTCATGCAATTGCGCAACTATAAATGCGTACCGTGCGCGGTCTTTTCTGCGTAAGCCTTTTCTTAAAATTCCCTTCTGGTTTGAAGCATCCGTTAAAACAGTAATAGCTTCTTTGTACAAACCGCGACGGATAAAATAATCGCCTTTTAAAGCCGGTATCTGACTCTTTATTTTTTTTGGTAATTTTTTATCATTCGCTAATAAACCAATGATGGGGTCGGATTGTGAAACAGAACCAATTTCATTTAATGCTTTTGCTTCCCATAGAAGGGCTTTGTATTTATCTTTTGTTTTGTAAGTGCGTACAACATAATCAAAAGCTTCTATCCCCGAAAAAAATTCGCGTTTATAAAAACGGGAGATGCCGATGTTGATCCAATTATTATCTATCCATTTCCCTGCAGTTGGAATTTCAACATCTTGTTTTGTTTTTATAGTATGCCGCTGAATGACAAGCGAAGATTTTTTTATGGCTTTATCGAAATCCGGAAAAGTGGTTTTAGCGGTTTCGTTAGTCGCTACAACATAAACGGGTAAAATTTTATCGTAATTATCTTTATTGGCGCCTTCAATTTTAAATACGCCTTCCTTAATAGCTTCCGAACTCCAATAATAACCATTGAACCGCGCTGTAATATTATGATAACCCCTATGAATGAAGGTGTTTTTTTTTGTTCCGCAATTCTGGAATAATGCCAAAACAGCAAAAAGTCCTAAATATGTGATACTACGCAGTTTCAATGTTTTTAATAACGTAATGGGAGTAAAAATAGTATAATTTTTGCCATAATATAGTCTCACAAATACCTCTAATTAACCAATATTTTGTTAAACAGTTTTTAATTGTTCTAAAGCCAGCCACGCCATTAGGCCTGAACCGATCTTTAAAGCTTGCTCGTCAATATCAAATGTCGGCGTGTGAACGCCAGAAATAATTCCTTTTGCTTTATTTCCCGTACCTAAGCGGTAAAAACAACATGGTAGTTCCTGCGTAAAATAAGCGAAGTCCTCAGCCGTCATACGCATTGGTAATTCTTCCACATTTTCTTTTCCCAAATAATTTATGGCGGCTTGCCGGCAATTTTCAGTTACATTTTTATCGTTTACTAAAAATGGATAGCCCCGCATAATTTTCAGATCAGCCTTCGCATTATTTTTAGTACACACTTCCACAATTGTTTTTGTAATGATGTCGTGTGCCTCTGTTCTCCATTTTTCATCCATCGTTCTGAACGTGCCTTCAATTTTTACTTCTTCAGGTATAACGTTCGTCGCCCCTGCTCCTTCAATTTTCCCAAATGCTAAAACAGTTGGGGGCCTCACCCCTTCCTTCTCCCTAGGAGAGGACGAATCTTTCTGCATTGAAGAAACATTATTAGGAAATTTCTTTTTTAACTCTAATAAAACTTCTGATGCGATAAGCAAAGGATTATTATAATCGGCCGGCATTGCGGCATGGCCGCCTTTTCCTGTAATGGTTAAATAAATTTCATCGGTACTGGCCATGTACATTCCGCTCTTAAATCCTACTTTTCCAGCTTCCATGCTTGGATACACATGTTGTGCAACAGCAACATTTACGTCAGGATTTTTCAATACACCCTCTTTGATCATTAACGATGCGCCACCGGGTAAAACTTCTTCTCCGGGCTGGAAAATTATTTTCACAGTTCCTTCAAAATCATTTTTAAATTTATTTAAAATATGTGCGGCGCCAATTGCGCAAGAGCTATGCACATCATGACCGCAGGCATGCATAACACCGGTGTTTTTTGAAACATAATCGGTTTTGTTTTGTTCCGTTATTGGGAGCGCATCCATATCGGCGCGTAATAACACAACTTTTTTTGTTGGATTTTTTCCTTTTATAAGAGCTATAATTCCTGTTTTAACGTGCCCGGTCGTATACGAAATTCCCATTTTATCCAGCAGTGAACAAATGTATTTTGAAGTTTCAATTTCTTTAAACGACAATTCAGGGTGCTGATGAATGTGCCTGCGCGCATCGAGCACCATGCCAAAAACTTTTTCTGCTTGTTCTTTTATTTGATCTGCGTTCGGCATTATTTCCAAAAAACCATTTTAATTCCCAATAAAATAATTATCACGCCAAAAATTTGTTTCACTGTTTTCTGATCAAGAGAAATAGCTAATTTACTTCCGAAATAACTTCCGATGATAAATGTACTGCCAATAATTAAAGCTGTTTTAATATCAACGTATCCGGCCTTGTAATAATTCATCACGCCTAAAATTCCAATAGGTAATAAAAACATAAATAGCGTTGTGCCTTGTGCTTGCTGCTGACTAAAATTTAAAAAGTAAACTAATACAGGTACAACAATAATTCCACCGCCAATGCCAACCAAACCACTCATCGCGCCAGCTAATAAGCCAACTAAAAGTAAAATGTAAATGCTGTTCATAATCCGGCTAGCTCATTTCGCATTTTAAAAATCGGTTGTAAAAGATAAGTAGGTGATTGATTTTTGAACTTTCCATGCATCAACGCCCCAGCCAACATCAACGCGAACGAAATACCCTAATAACCGTGAACGAACACCAAATCCATACCCTGCAACCAATGGATTTTTTTGATTGTAAATTGTAAGCGTTATCGGATTGTTGTAATAAATATTTTTATTTAAAGTGTTTTCATCGCTTAATGGATTAAGGCCATACCATGCCATACCTAAATCAGTAAATCCAATTACCTGGAAATTATTAATGAAATCAGATTTTATTGGCCGATTATATAAATATCTGAAAAGAGGTAAACGTAATTCAGAATTAAAAACAACAAAATTATTTCCATTACGGATGTTTTGATTAAAGCCGCGCATATTGGTTGCCAATGTTTGAAACTGGTATTGATCAGCATTCACGACATTTATTGATCTGTCGAATTTAGGATTAAACCACGAATCCACTCCTCCTAAATAATAAATTAATTTATCAGTGCCCCAGGAAGTACCTCCTGCTAAACGATTACACCAGATCAGATCGCGGTGCACTTTTTTATATCCGCGGATATCAAAACCGAAAGTAATTAAATCGTGACGTGTATCTTTTATCAAGCGCCAGTATTCTCCCCATACTTTTGCGCGTACACCATTAAATAAATTTAAGCCGCGTTTACGCGTGTTATCGAAAATATATTCCAACCGACCGCCCACATAATTATCGTATAGGTTTGGCTTTGACAAAGAAAAATCACCCACCGATGCAAACACAGAACGGTCGTTACGATACATAAATGAAAGACGCGTTGCGCAAATTTCATTGAATGGCAATTTTATAGAATAGCGGATATCTTGTGTGGTCACTTTTGCAAGTGAACCATAGTAATCGTTAATTTTTAAAAACGACTGACGATGCAAAACTATTTGATGATCCAGCAAACGTTTCCTGTTTTCGTAACTTAACATGTACTCGTTATCCAGCGAACCTGCTATCCTGAAACCGGCAACAATTCTTCTGTCTTCAAACAGATCACTTAAACCAATTTTAAACAAAGCATTTAATCCCGGATTTAAATAAACAGGATTTGTGCCGCCGGTGTAGCGTTGATAACTTTGACCCAGGTATGAATTGTCTAATTGCGTCACAACGTAATCAGTATAAAATGCAGTAAAATAATTTTCCTGTATAGGAAATCTGAAATCGTTTTGTGTAACTGCACTATGACTGGTTGTTGTGTCCGCAGCAGTTGTTACAGGTTTATCATTATTTGACTCTTGTGTATTTTGTCGTGGTTGTTTTTTCTCCCCGCTTAAAGTATAATTACTAAAATCGATGCCTTCCATTTTCCGGAATGCTGTATCTTTTACCGCTGTTTTAGGTTTGGAAACAGGCATCTGCGTTTTAGGCTTGCGGTACGACATTTTTTCGGGATCGAAAATAGATTGACGTTCAGATGCCCTGTGCCATGTGTTTTTTAATTCAATTGGTTTTATTTGATCGGCCTTTGCCAAATCAGACACCGTTAAAACATAACGTCCGTTTTTATAAAACACTTCCGCTTTTTTTGTAAAACGGGAATTAATATTTTGTTCAAGAACATTATGGTCGTAGTTTGAAATAGCTTTCGAATTGAAAAAATATCTGAAATGCTCGACCGTGTCCACAAACGAAATACTGCTGTCAAACTGCGCAACGTAACGGTTGTAAATTCCATTCTTTTCGCTGAGGTACGCAATTGTTTCTTTAGAATACTCCTGCGGCTGCGTCTCATTTATATCGGGTGTGTTTGTAACGCGGATCGCAATTTGTGATTTTGGATTGTACGATAAATAAAACAGATCATTGTTGCGTGTAATTTTATAAAACACTTTCGCGTCGTCCTGCGAACGGATCGTATCGGAAACACGGTTACTCTCAAAAACAATTCCGGTGCTGTTCTTCACAAAGATCGGATTGTTATCATCCCAAATATCATTGGTCATTTGTTCTAAACCGCCACTGTTCAGCAAATAAACATAAATATCGGATTGGCCTTTCCCTTTTTTTACACCACTTAAAACTAATTTTTTTCCGTCGTGACTAAACGAAAAACTATTTATTTTTTCGAAGCCTGTAATGTTACGTTTAAATTTTTCCTTGGTAACAACATCATACGTGTGAAGAATGAGTTGATTTTTCCTCTCGTAAATCATCGCAACAATTTCGTTATTCGGATGCCATGCCAATAATGGATAATTATAATCCTGCAGGCGTTCAACTTTCGGACCAAACTTTACCAGGCGCTTATGTTTTTCTTCGCCAATTGTATTTACCCAAACTTTAAATTGTCCTAATTCATTGGTTGAATAAATTGCTTTCTGCCCGTCAGGACTAACTTTTAAATTATAATAGTGCCTTGTCTTTTTTTGCTTTTGTAAAATGTTTTCTGTTGTAGGAAAAGTTTGTGATGTGTCTTTGTGATTATAATAACGTCTGTTATACGCTTCAGTCATTTCATTAATTAAATTGTTAATGTTTGTTCCGACTCCTCCGTATTGAAAGCCATAATCCGCATTGCGGCCAATTTTCGTCGTATACAAAATGTTTGATATTGAAGCATCACCAAAAGTTTCAGCAACGTAATACCATATTGCGTGACCTGCATTTTCTGCATCTTTACCGGTAAGCTGGCTAAATTTATCAAACTGATTATTTTTAATCGCATCCATTAAATAATTATCTGAATAAGTATTCCATCCTTCTGATAAATATTTTACTAATCCTTTTTTATACCACTCCGGTAAAGTTAATAAGGATGAATTGCGCACCATATCACGTGTACGACCACCATACATTATCTGATCGATCATTAATTCAGCTAATGCAGCGCGTATCTGGCGGTCGAGGTCAGCGTGACTGCCATTAAAAAAAACATTTATTTTATCCCCAATAATATGAGTGACTCCGCCCGTGTTGCTCATTTCATCAGAAGCAAGACCAAGATTACTTTGTTTAAAATCGTTTTGATTATTGTAAACCAAAATTTGGATCTTATCATCCATCTGCTCATTGAGCCGCCTTTCAAGAATTGGTAATTGTCTGTCAACGGAAACTGCAACATATTGCGCAATTTCCTTACCACCCGCGTAAGTATAAACTTTAAAGCGATCGAAATTAAAATAGGTCCAGTCAAATGTTTGGTATTGGATCCTGTTTTTACCAAAATCCATTTGCATGCCATAATAAAACTGTCCGAAAGAAACCTCCGAACACATGGCAATTACAAAAACTAACAAAAACCTTTTCAGACTCATAAACGAACTTTAAAGATACGTATTTTTCGATAAAATATTGTGTTTTAAAGCACTTTTACGAAACCGGTCAAAAGCTTGAAAACATTAGAATATCCGGTTAAAGGCAAGGTTTTTTCAATGTCAAAAACATCGTGATAAGCCTTTATTCCTCCGAGGGTATAAATGAAAAAACAGGGTACTCCCTTCTCGCTGAACCAGTAATGATCGCTGTTATGGGCTTTGCCGCGTTGCTTAATTTCCTTTACAAGGCCTTGTTCATCGTTAACCTTTTTTAGCTTTTCGAATTGCGGTTTAAATTCTGTAGAATTTACAACCATGATTCCATCAATACCGGTCCCTAAAAGGTCAAGATTTATAAGAAATTTTATTTTGGTGAGATCCACTGTGTTATTATCTACAAAATATTTTGAACCAATAAGACCGGCTTCTTCCCCTGCAAAAAATACAAATACCATTTTATATTTTGGCGGGTTTTGACTATAATATTTTATCAAATTTAAAACCATGCTTACACCACTTGCGTTATCATTTGCACCCGGGAAAAAAGTTTTTTTACCGATCCCTCCGAGATGATCGTAGTGCGCTGTAAACATAATTACAGTATCGTTATTTTCCGTGCCTTTTGTAAATGCGCAAATATTTTTGTTAATGTATTTTGTCAATACTTTGCTCTCTATATTGAGGTCTATCGTTTTAAGATCTTTATACTGGTTCATATTTAAAATTTCAATTGCGCAATAGGAAGCTGAATTGGTAGCAACACTAAAAGTTAATTTACGTTTTAAACTTACTACAAGCGGCAGCGGTGAATTTTCTGCTAAATAATTCACACTGTCTTTTTTTGCAAGCTTATATTTACCTTTTATACTGCTGCTTTCAGGAGTTGGAATAAAATCGATTCCCGGTTTTAATAATTTGCCATTTAGTTTTACGTTTATTTTATTGGGAAAAGTATTCACATCAAAATCAAACCACTGAAAATAGCCGGTTGTAAAAAGCGGTTCGGCTTTAAATCTTTTTAATTCTGCCGAAATAAATTTTGCCGCTTCATCCAAACCATTATTTAAGTAACCGCGGCCGTAAAATTCCTTCGACGTTAATTTTTTAATTACCAGACGTGCGTAAAGAGAATCCTGGGAAATTAAGAATGAAGAATTAAGAATTAAGAATGATATAAATACTATTTTTTTCATAGTGGTCTCACTCCTACTTTGTGATCTGATCCTTCGGCAAAAGCTCAGGACGAAGGATTAAGCAAAACGCTTTTGATTCAATTGAAAAATGCGGATGGTTAATTCGTGATCATCTTTCCAGGAATATAATTTTTTTAATTCGTCGAGGTAAGTATGGCTTTTTTCTAACGAATCAAATAAGTTTAATTGTTCAATTGCTAAATTAAATTCAGTTGTGCTTTTATTAAATAATTCGTTTATCATTCTGAATTTATCATTCAATCCCATTTCGATTTTTCGGGCAACATTTACAGTTCCTTCGATGTGATCGTTCGCGATAATTGCATTCGCAGTTTCTTTTATAACTGACGTTGCTATTGTTTCGGTTGGCGTTACGTTATTTGATTTTTCCATCACCTTTAAGTGCAGATTGAAACTTGGTGACAACTCTTTTTGTGTTTGAAGGAATTTGTAAATGATCAGCTCCTGACTTAATGTATCAACAGCTTTCGCTAATTTTTCTATTTCATCAACCGACGGGTGAATATTCTCATCAATATCTATCAATAAAGATTTTACTTCAAGCGCCGCTAACTTCATCTGTTCAAAAGCCTTATCCGTTGTCATTTGTTATTATTTGTGAATAATTCAGGTTATAAAAATAAAGCATTTACCTTTACATTTAATTTTATATATTAACGCTTTTTAAACAATGTTTTTAGAGAACACAACGGCATACCAACGCAAGGGTTGGATAGAAGTGATCTGCGGCAGTATGTTCTCCGGCAAAACAGAAGAACTCATCAGGCGTTTAAGGAGGGCCGAGTTCGCCAAACAAAAAATTGAAATTTTTAAACCGCAAATTGATACACGTTACAACGAGGTAAAAGTTGTTTCTCACGAAGGCCGCGAAATTCACAGTACACCTGTTCCTTCAAGCTCAACTATTTTATTATTGGTAAACGATGTGGATGTAGTTGCCATTGATGAAGCGCAGTTTTTTGATATGGAATTGCCGAATGTCTGCAATCAGCTGGCTGATATGGGCATTAGAGTTATTATTGCGGGTTTGGATCTTGATTTTCAGGGAAAACCTTTTGGGCCAATGCCTCAATTAATGGCCCGGGCAGAATATGTTACAAAAGTACACGCCATTTGTATGCAATGTGGCAGCTTAGCTTATGTTTCGTACCGTAAAATTCCTGATGATAAATTAGTGTTGTTAGGCGAAATAGATAGCTACGAACCGTTATGCCGCGGTTGTTACAATAAAATGAACAGTTAAGTGTACACAGCAAAAAAAATATCAGAAATAATAAAAGGAAAATTACACGGTAACGCTAACATTCCGGTTAAACATTTAATTAGTGACAGCCGTACAATTGCAAATTATTCTGAAAGCATATTTTTTGCATTGGTAAGTACAAGAAACAACGGACATAAATACATAAACGATCTGTATAAAAGCGGCGTAAGATGTTTTGTGGTTTCTGAAAATGCGAAACTCCCAAAAGATTGTTCAGTTATAAAAGTCAAAAATACTTTATCAGCATTACAGCAATTAACAGCTTATCATCGCCAGCAATTTTCATTACCGGTAATTGCTATTACAGGAAGTAATGGAAAAACCATGGTGAAGGAATGGTTGTATGCTTTGCTAAAAAATAATTTTAATATTTGCCGTAGTCCAAAAAGTTACAACTCACAAATTGGCGTTCCGCTTTCGGTTTGGAATTTGAATAGTGAACATACGGTTGCTATTTTTGAAGCAGGAATTTCTACAACAAAGGAAATGCCCAAACTCGAAAAAATAATTAAACCTAACATTGGCGTTTTTACGAATTTAGGCGAAGCACATAACGAAGGTTTTTCGGGGACAAAACAAAAAATTGCTGAGAAATTTTTATTGTTTGATAATTGCGATGTAATTGTGGTGAACGGATTGAAACAGGCGCAAGTTCCTGCCAAATACAGAAAGAAAAAATTAATTTTTATTGGAACAGAAAAAAATTCCCCTATAAAAATTAAACAAACTGTAAGCAAAGGAACCGCTACAAAAATTGAATTAGTTTACAATTCGAAAAATTATAATTTAGAAATTCCCTTTACTGATTCTGCATCCATTGCAAATGCCATAACGTGTTTCGGTGTTTTAATTGCAACCGGATTAGAGCCTGAAAAATATTATTCTGCTTTTAAAGAATTACCTTCTATTGCATTGCGTCTTGAAATTAAAACAGGAATTAATAATTGTGTTTTAATAAATGATTTTTATAATTCGGATCTGGATTCATTGCAAATTGCATTGAATTATTTAAATCAACAAACTCGTAACGCAACAAAGACCGTTATTTTGTCGGACATAGAACAATCCGGACAAAGCAATAAAAATTTATATAAGGAAATTGCTAAATTACTGAAGCGGTATAAAATTAATTCTTTGATCGGTATTGGAAAAAACATTTCGCTAAATGTGGATATTTTTACCATTGAGAAAACTTTTTTCGAAAACACAAGTGAATTTGTAAATGCATTTCACTCAAAAAATTTAAGATTCAAGGATTCAACAATTTTGCTTAAGGGTGCAAGAAGTTTTGGATTTGAAAAAATTTCGCAGCTGCTTCAGCAAAAAAGTCATGATACCATCTTAGAAATTAATTTAAACAAGCTTACCGAAAATATTAATTACTACCGCTGCTTAATGAAATCTGAAACACAGATCATGTGCATGGTAAAAGCAATTGGTTACGGAAGCGGCAGCGTGGAGATCGCAAAAACATTGCAGCACATAGGTGTAAATTATTTAGCGGTTGCTTACGCTGATGAAGGTGTTGAATTGCGTAATGCACAAATTAATTTACCCGTGATGGTCATGAGCCCGGAGGAAGATTCATTTGAAGACATTATTAATTATAATTTAGAACCTGAAATTTATTCCTTCCGTGTTTTGGAATTATTCCGTAAGCAATTGGAAAAAAGCGGTTCTTCTGAAGCTTATCCCATTCATATAAAACTCGACACCGGCATGCACCGATTGGGTTTTGTAGAAAAAGATCTTGATGCACTTGCTTCTGCTCTTTTAAAATATCCGCAGCTAAAAGTAAGATCTGTGTTTTCGCATTTAGCCGGAACGGATAATCCTCAACTCGATAATTTTA
Source organism: Bacteroidia bacterium (assembly GCA_035567575.1). Taxonomy (GTDB): domain Bacteria; phylum Bacteroidota; class Bacteroidia; order B-17B0; family Aurantibacillaceae; genus JAHEYG01. Next base: position 8,500 of record DATMPR010000374.1, on the reverse strand, counting down.
CAAACGAACAAATCTCTGTTTTTGAAAAAGGCTGTAATCTTCTTCAAAATAGATTAGAATACAGTTTCATCAAACATATTTGCAATTCGGGAGGAACAACACGTTTTAAAAACGCGCATTACGATATGGTTCGTTTGGGAATTGGAATGTACGGTGTTGGTGTAAATGCTAATGAACAAAACAAATTACAAAACGTAAGTGCATTAAAAACGCGCATCGCACAATTAAAAAGTATTAAAGCGGGAGAAACTGTTGGTTATAACCGCAACGGAAAAGTAATTAACGATATGCGCATTGCCGTTATTCCAATAGGTTACGCCGATGGTTTTAAGCGCGATCTGGGAAATGGAAAATTTTCGGTTTATGTGAATAAAATTGCTTGCAAAACAATCGGCAACATTTGTATGGATATGTGTATGATCGATGTGACGAATGTAAATTGTAACGAAGGTGATGAAGTGGTGATTTTTGAAAGCTTCGGACAAATACATAATTTATCTGTAGCGATGAATACAATTCCTTATGAGGTGCTGACTTCTATTTCGGGACGTGTGAAAAGAATTTACATCCAAGAGTAGGCAGTAGCAGTTGCAGGAGGCAGCAAAAGTTCTCGCTAAGACGCAGAGACGCAAAGCAAATAGTTTGCCTCGGATTTCTCAGATAAAATATTTGGGCGGCTTGATTCGTATATTCGTACGGATTCGTATTTGAAGATCCGATAGATCTATTTTAATAACGCAATTGTTTTTCGCAGCCACTCCTCGTCCGTTTTATCAAACGAAGCAAGCGCGTCACTATCCACATCAAAAATAGCTATGATCTCTTTTTTTGAATTGTAAACCGGTAAAACAATTTCTGATCTTGAAAGTGCGCTGCAGGCAATGTGGCCGGGAAATTTTTCTACATCATCTACAATTATAATCTCATTTTTTTGCCATGCTGCACCACAAACACCTTTTCCTTTTGCGATCCGTGTACAGGCAACAGTTCCCTGAAAAGGACCAAGAACCAGTTCATTTCCTTTCACCATATAAAATCCAACCCAAAAAAAGTTCATGCCGTATTTTAAAGCTGAACAAATATTGGCCATGTTGGCTATTAGATCGTTTTCACCTTCCAGCAAAGCTTTTATTTGCGGGTACATCTCTGCATATTTATCTTTTTTTAAGACGGAGTTAACTTTTAATTCTTCGGCCATGTAACAAATTTATCTATCTTTATGTAAATAAAACCATATTATGAAAAAATTATTCGCAATTATATTTTTATATATTGCTTTTTTAAGCAATGCGCAAACTATTCAAAACAGCAGTTATAGCACCACCGGGTATATAAAAGATGATGGTACTATTCAAAACAGCAGCTACAGCACGGCTGGTTACATTAAAAAAGATGGCACCATTCAGAACAGCAGTTACAGCACTATTGGTTATATTAAAAGTGATGGTACGATTCAGAATTCAAGTTACAGTACTGTTGGCTACGTAAAAAAAGATGGAACTGTACAAAATAGCAGTTACAGCACTATTGGTTATATAAAAGATGACGGCACTGTACAAAACAGCAGTTACTCAACCATCGGTTACGCGAAAGGTGTTGACAAAGAATGGGCGGCTGTGGTTTTCTTCTTCTTTCATTTTAATTAGGAGATTCAGGTTTAGCCACTAAAGCACAAAGGCACAAAATCCTTCTAAACGTTTGGTGGGATTTGGAGTTTTAGTGTTTTTGTGGCTTTTTTTCGGAGAGATTATTCCTTCTTGGCGTAAGCCAAACTTAACACATTTATTTTTATTCCCGGTGCTTTGCTTAGCGCTTGATAACAGGCATCAATGGTTGCACCTGTCGTAATTACATCATCAACTAACACAACAGTTTTGTTTTCGAATGCAGATGCATTTTGTAATTCAAATTTATCTTTCACATTTTCCCAACGTTCAAATTTGCGTTTTCGGGTTTGGGTTTCGGTGAAAGCATTGCGTTGTAAGTTTTTTGTGTTTAACGGAATGTTTAATTCTTTACTCAAGCCTTTTGCAAATTCTTCGCTTTGATTAAAGCCCCGCTGTTTTTGTTTTTTCGGATGCAATGGAACCGGAATAATAAAATCGGCTGATGAAATTTCTTTGCAGTCTTTTAAAGTTTGTGCATACCAGGTTCCTAATTGTTCGGCTAAAACAACATTACTTTTATACTTTATACTGTGCAATAATTTCTGAACCTTACCGCTTTTTTCAAATAAATAATAGCTTCCCGCCTTTATAACAGGAACCCGTCCGGCAAAAACGCGTTCAAGCTCGCTGTTTTCTTCTGCATGAAAGTTGGATTTTGGTAAATTCACATAACAATAGTTACACACCATGTTTTCGTGTTTATAGAGGGAATTATTGCAGGTTATACAATTTCGGGGGTAAATAAGCGCTATAAAATCGTTCCAAAGTCCCATCAATTCACATTTTAGTGTTCAAATTTAAGATTTATTAAATTTTTAGGCACTCTAAATTACATAATTTTGTAGTAAAATAGTTTTATGACCGAACAGGAAAATGAACAGAAAAAACGGGGCGGAATACTTTGGATAGTTGTTGCTTTATTATTGGGCAGTAACATCATCACTCTTTGGTTATATTGGCAGGAAAAAAACAAAGCGGCCGAACAAATTGTAGTGACCGAAAAAGTGCTGGTTGAAAAAAGTAATATTCAAGGTGATCTGGTAGATCTGCAAAAAGAATACGAAGGATTAAAAACAAATGATGTGGCGCTTCAAAAAGAAATTGATGAGAAAAAAGCTTATATCGAACAATTAATAAAAGAGGCGCAAAAACATAAAGGTGATGCTTATGTTATTTCCAAACTGAAAAAAGAAACTGAAACATTACGCCAAATAATGATCGGCTATGTTCATACCATTGATTCGTTAGGTACCTTAAATAAAACTTTGATCGTTGAAAAACAGAATGTAATCAAAGAACTCGATAACGAAAAAGGGAAGATCACAAATCTTAATAAAGAAAAAGAAGAATTAAACGCGACCATACAAAAAGGTTCTGTCTTAAGCTGTTTTAATATAAAAGCCGTTGCTGTAAAATTTAAAAACGGCGGTAAAAAAGAAAGTGTGACCGATAAAGCTAAACGCGCTAATAAAATAAAAGTATCATTTACTTTAAGCGAAAATAAAATTGCGAAGGCCGGCGAAAAAACTGTTTATGTACGCATCATTACACCCGATGGAAAAGAAATGGCGCAGAACTACGACGATAATTACAAATTTACATTTGATAAATCGAGTGGTTATTTTGCAGGGAAAGAAACTTTGAATTACGCCAATGTTGAAATTAGCGGCGTATTGTATTGCGAAGGCAGCTCGCCTTTAGTTCCGGGCAATTATATTATTGAAGTTACTTGCGATAATGTAATGGTTGGGACAACAGCTTTAAAATTGAATTAATCCTGAAGTAGATGTTTACGCATTATTACAAAATTATAATTCTAAAGTGAAGCGTTAGGGTCTGCTTTAGAATTCATCACTTCATTTTGCACGCGAATGGATTCATCGTGTAACAATTGACATAATTTCTCGATATGATTTCTGGATAAGCCTAATTTTTCGGCTAACTGTGAGCGCGTTCTTAAAATTTCCTGCCAGCGTTCTAATTGAAAAACAGTAATGTTGTGCTCTTTTTTATACAGACCAATATCTTCAATTACCGAAATGCGTTTGCGTAAAATATTGATCAGCTCTTCGTCAATCTCATCAATTATTTGCCGGAAATTATTTAATTTATTAGTGAACTCAGCATCCGTGCTAATTGTTTTCGGGAAAGTAAGTTTAGATAATAATTCTTTTAGATCTGTTGGCGTTAATTGCTGTTCGGCATCGCTTAATGCTTTGTCAGGATGAATGTGTGATTCTATCATCAACCCATTCATGCCTAAGTTTAGTGCTTTTTGCGCAACGCTTTGAATTAAGTCGCGCTTACCGCTGATGTGACTCGGGTCACAAATTATTGGGAGATCCGGTAAAAGTGTTTTTAGTTCGATAGCAATTTCCCACATGGGTTTGTTGCGGTATTTGCTCTTCCCGAAAAAATGAAAACCACGGTGCACAGCTGCTAATTTAGTAATGCCGGCATTATTTATTCTTTCAATTGCGCCAACCCACAATTGCAGATCAGCATGAATTGGATTTTTTATCATTACAGGAATATCAACTCCTTTTATGGCATCAGCAATTTCCTGTACGCTAAACGGATTTACAGTTGTGCGCGCACCGATCCATAAAACATCCACTCCATGTTTTAAAGCAAGTTCTGCGTGATGCGCATTTGCGACTTCGACTGTCGTTTTTAAATTATATTTTTTCTGAACTTCTTTTAACCACGCTAATCCTTCTTCACCCACACCTTCAAAAGAATTCGGACGTGTTCTTGGTTTCCAAATACCGGAACGGAATAATTGTATGCCGGAAATTTCAGATAATTGTTTTGCAGTTTCTAAAGTCTGTTCGCGTGTTTCAGCACCACATGGTCCGGCTATAATTAGCGGTTCGTTGTCTTTGGTGATCCAGGTATTTAATTGTTGTATGTTCATTGACCCATCCCCGACCCTTCCCAAAGGGAAGGGAGTACATTCGTTTTATCCACTATAAAGTTCGGGTTTATTGTGACGAAAAACAAATGGTCATTCACGTGACTTCGACTGCGCTCAGTCACCGAATACAAATGCCTGGTGGCTGAGCGCAGTCGAAGTCACTTCCAGATTACCACTTTTAAGGTATAGTCATTCCTCCAAAATTTTCTCACATTTGTATCATGTTAATCGAATTCTGCAACACATCTAAAAAATGGCAATTGAATCATCCATTATTTCCTTTTGTAGAAACCTGCAAAAAAGATAAAAAATGTTGTAAGAGTTTTAAGAAAGGTGATCGTTGTAAAAAATGTCCGGGGCGGAAATAAATTTATTTCTGAAAATTAAATTCATCATTATACATCTTTACGATCTGATAACGTTTCGCCATTCGTTTTTGGCGGTAGTCCCTTGAAATAATAGACCTGCTATCGCAGCAACACCACCCACAGCAATTCCAACAAGGTAAGGTCCAGTGCTGATATCGCCGTAAACTCCGGAAAACACCGAGGCGAGCACTCCAATCATTGGCGCTGCAACAAGCACAATGAGTCCGCCAAAACCGTATTGATATTGTTTCCTTTTATAACTTTTCATTTCATAATAGGCTTTCATTATGTTTGTTTTCTTTTCACCTTCAGGTAAACTTAATAAAACGAATTTGAAATTCGTTTCGCTTAAGGGATAGCCATTACAGAGTACTTTGCCTTTTTTTCCAAAAGTGAGTTTGTCGCATGCAAATTGATTAATTGGGAAATTTGGAGTTTGCTGAGGGTGTACGATTTGTTTTATTTCGGTTTTTACAATTGGGAATGAATCGATCCCACCGCCAGAATATTTTATATAACGCACATCATTTTTAGGAACGGTATAAAGCGGACCGCTTGCGTTATCAAAACGATTATATTTTACATAATCAACTCCAACTTCGGTTACTTTAACAACTTTAACTTCTCCATTGCGGAAACGGATGGTATCTTGGGCATTAAGGTTTAGACTGAGAATTACAAAGAGAAAAAATATTTTTTTCATCTGAAATCATAGTTTTGTTCGCCTGGATTATTTTCTCCGTTATAAATTCGGGCAATATCAACTTTCTTTTTTGCGTATTTGTTTTTGTTAACGATTGATATAACTGAGCCGGTTATTCCGGCAATAGTTCCTCCTAAAAAAACACCAGGCGTCCTCGCGCTTGAGCCAATAACTGAGGCCAGTATGCCTGCGCTAAGAATAGCTAAACCAATAAGACGGTTATTTTTATAAGTTTTTAGTTTTGAAAATTCCCGGAGCATGATCGTTTTTGTTTTATGATCGGGGTAATCGCTGATAAGGTCCAACAGACCTCTTTCATTTAAACCATGATGCTCGTAATATAATCTCTTGTTAATGATATTGATCCGTTCGAAAGATTTTTCAACAGGTACATGATTTACGTAACCGGGACTAGATTCAACAACCGGTTTTTTTACGGCAAATGAATCAACGGAACCATTCGCATATTTAATGTATTTTACTTCGCTCTTATCTACTACATAAACCGGACCGGTAAGATTATCCATCCGGTTATATTTAATTTTTTCCAAACCAATTTCAGCAACTTTAACGGCGCTCAATTTTCCATCCGTAAAACGAATAGTATCCTGAGCTTTTAGCTGGAAGGAAATAACAATTATTAAAAGAAGCCACTTTTTCACGGTAGATAAATTTACGGATTATTTTTCTTTCATTTACGTTTAACGCAAATAAAAGGGTTTGGTTTAATGTTAAAATCTTACAAAGAATTAATGATCTCCGCCGCTTGCTGTAAGGTTTCTTCTTTTTTCGCGAAACAAAAACGTAAAAGCTTATCGTCTTTCTTACTTGTATAAAAAACCGACAACGGAATGCCGGCTAATTTTTTCTCCTTTGTTAAACGGATGGCGAAATCCGTATCCTTCTCTTCACTTATCTTTTTATAATTCAGCAATTGAAAATAAGTCCCTGTGCATGGCTCGATAGTAAAGCGTGAACCCGAAATTAATTTCTGAAAGTAATCCCGTTTTTGCTGATAAAAAATTTTGAGTTCAAGGTAATTTTTTTTATCAGCTAAATAATCGGCGAGTGCCATTTGAAAAGGGTGATTTACTGTGAACACCAAAAACTGATGCACTTTCCTCCATTCCACCATTAATTCTTTTGGCGCGGCCACGTAACCAATTTTCCACCCCGTCGTGTGAACCGTTTTTCCAAATGAAGAAACAATAATGCTTTGTGCTCTTAATTTTTCAAACAACACAACACTTTGATGAGGTTTATTATCAAAAGCCATGTGTTCGTACACTTCATCACTCACCACAATAATATTTTTTCCTTTTACTAAATTTTCTAATTCTTTCAGATCGCTTGCGTTTAATGTTGTGCCGCTAGGGTTTTGAGGCGAATTAATAATTATCATTTTTGTTTTTGAAGTCACTTTAGACTTCACAAAATTCCAATCAATGGTAAATCCCGGATATTTTAATTCTATAGGAACCGTCACGCCACCGTGTACTTCAATGGCAGGCGAATAACAATCGTATGCAGGTTCAAAAATTATGACTTCATCTCCCGTATTAATAAAAGCCGCAATGCAAGTGTAAATCGCATACGTGGCGCCGGCGGTGACCGTAATTTCTGTATCAGGATCATAAGAAGCTTTGTAACACGTTTGTAAAATCTCTGCGATGCGTTCCCGCAATTGTATGACTCCTTGCATGGGAGCATATTGATTGAAACCGGTGTTCATGTATTTTGTTGCGAGGTCCAATAATTTTTGATCAGGATAAAAATCAGGAAAACCTTGTGATAAATTAATCGCATTGTGCTCGCGCGCTAAACCACTCATTACTGTGAAAATGGTGGTGCCAACATTAGGAAGTTTACTTTGTATCTGCATCATGGCTAAAAATAAGAATTTTTGTTCATATCCTGTTACTCTTAAAGGTAGTTCCGACTTCCTTATTTATAATTTTATTTTGCTATTTTTAGTCTGCACCAAAACTAAAAACTATGGCAGCCGAAGACACAAATAAAGATCTGGTTATTTCTTACCTCACCATGCGTAAAGCCGTTGGCTGGCTGGGAATGCTTTTGCCTTTTATATTATTGTTTGGAAATAAGTTCATTAACTCTCTCGATGTTTTAAATAGTAATTGGGTAGTACTTAAAGATTGTTACGATCCTTATACTGCTGCAAGTTCTTTTAAAAGTTCCATCTCTCACTATTATTACAGCACCGTCGGCGAATTATTTACAGGAACACTTTGCGCTGTTGCATTGTTTATGTTTTGTTACAAGGGCCACAAGAAACGTAAGGGAGAAAAAGGATTATCAGATAGTGCCATGACCAACCTTGCGGGATTTTTTGCATTGGGAGTTGTTATTTTTCCGACCTCATCTGATTTTTGCATTACAGATAGCATACGGACTTTTTTAAGCAGCAGTATAACCGGAAACATTCACTACAGTTTTGCAGCGCTTTTTTTTATTACGCTTGCAGTTATGTCGATGGTTAATTTCAGACGGAGCGCCAATATCAAAGATTTTGGAAAAGGAAAATATGATTATTTGTATTTATGGTTTGGCATGGGTATGATATGTTGTCTGGTTCTAATCGGGGCTTATAAAATAATTAAGCACTACACAAATGCATTTGACTTTTTACACCCCGTATTTTGTTTAGAGGCCGTAGCTTTGATCTGTTTCGGGTTATCATGGCTCAAGAAAGGCAAGGTTGATATTAAATATGTTCCAAGAATGCTAAAATTGATTGATTAAGTTTTTGATAAAAAGTCAATTTTTATTCAGAAAATGACATTTATTTGTTAAAATATAGGGAGGTTTGTCATTTTATGATTAA
>DATMPR010000373.1:0-5715 GCA_035567575.1 Bacteroidia bacterium | reverse complement strand
CCGTATAACTATCATTTCTGCTTTGGCCCACGCTTTAAGTACAGTGTTACTTGGTATTGCTGTTGGGTTACTTAGTTTTAAAATAAGCGAGCACTTCGAATACATCACTAAAATTGTATCATCTCTGATTTTAATTATATTGGGATTTGTTTTTATAATCCGTCACCACCATCACAACCATTTTCATTTACATAACGAAGGTGAATTACAACAGTTAAGTGCGAAAAAAGTAATTACAGTTTTAGTTGCAGGAATGTTTTTAGCGCCTTGTTTAGAAATTGAAGGTTATTTTATTTTAGCAGGTGAAGCCGGCATAAAATATATTTTTCTTGTTGCAGTAATGTATGTTATTATTTCAGTTGCAGGAATTGTAATTTGGATGTGGTTCGCAAAAGAATTACTCAAAAAAATAAATACTCACAAAATAGAACATAATGCGGGTCTTATATCCGGTATAGTTCTTATTTTAACCGGAATATTAAATTTCTTTTTACATTAAATTGAAGCCGTATCGATTCCTCCCCCTTGGAGAGGTTAGGAGGGGTCAAACTACTTTCAATGTCCAACGGAATTTATCCTCCGTTCTGCATTTCCTTATATCGCGTAAAGCCTGATCAACTCTTGGCGAAAAATTTCTCTTGTCTACCGGAGGCAGATCGTAATCTTTTCCTTCAAAACCAATTGTTACAATATGTGCAATGGTTGCGGCTGTTCCTACACCAAAAGCTTCCTGTAATTTTCCGTTCTTATGCGCATCAAAAATTTCCTTAATAGAAACTTTACGTTCTTCAACCAACATTCCCCAATCACGTGCCAACTGGATAACGCTATCTCTTGTTACACCGGCGAGAATTGTATCGCTTGTTGCCGGCGTAATTAAAATATCATCCATCACAAACATTAAATTCATCGTACCTGATTCTTCAACATAAGAATGGGTTTTTGCATCAGTCCAAATTACTTGCTGATATCCTTTTTGTTGTGCTAATTTAGTCGGGAATAAACTGCGTCCATAATTTCCTGCGCATTTCGTAAAACCGACACCGCCTTCCACGGCACGGAAATAATTTGTTTCAACCATTACCTTAATTGGTTCAGAATAATATTTGCCTGCGGGACAAGTAATAATTACAAATTTATAAGTATCACTTGCTTTAACGCCTATAGCTTCATCAGTTGCGATCATAAACGGACGAATGTATAAACTTCCGGTTTCAGAACTTGGAACCCAGTCTTTATCAAGTTTCAATAATTCCATTAAGCCTCCCATAAATAATTCTTCAGGAATTTCCGGCATTGCCATTCTTGCAGCCGAAATATTTAAGCGTTTAAAATTATCAAGCGGCCTGAATAATGAAACTTCTCCCCTATCATTTTTATAGGCCTTCATGCCTTCAAAAATAGCTTGTCCATAATGCAAAGCTGAAAGTGCAAGACTCATTGGAACATCTTTGTAAGGAGAAATAGTTCCTGTTTGCCATTTACCATCAGAAAATTCTACAACAAACATGTGATCAGAAAAAACTTTTCCGAACGGAACGTCATTTACATCCTGTTCGCCAATACGGCTTTTAGGAGTTTTCTCAATTTTTATATCTATAGTACCTACCATAATGGGTTGTGTTTGCTCCTTCCAAATAACAACTTTTTTTCTAAATACGCAAATTTTAAAAGGTTAAAAATGGCTGAAATAGCCTAAAACAGAGGGATTCACAGGTTATGTAGTTTTTTAAGGTCCTGTGGAATACCTTGTTACTTTATTTTTTGGAGGTTTTGGAGAACAAGGCATTTCAGAGGATCATCACCCTTTTTTCTTTTCGCTAAGCCTTGTAATTTCCTTTTCAATATACTTTTCGTTAGGCAGGCTGGATTGCTGAATTTTTTTAGCGTAGGTAATGCTATCGGTAATTTCTTTATTCTTTTGTTCAATAATTAGTTTTTGTTTTTTCGTTAATTTAAATCTCGAATAAATTAAACTTAATGTGACAATAGCCAGAAACAAAATAAAAATTAAAAAATAACTTTGCGTCTTCTTTTCCGAAATTTTCGCATCCTTTAGTTTTATTTCCTCAACCGCTTTTATGCTGTCGGATAAATGTATTCTGTCGAATTCATGTCTTAATTCCAAACGGCCAATTTCACTGTGTTGAATGCGCTTTTCAGAGGAATCGCCGGCTATCTTAAGAAGTTTATAATATTTTAATTCGTTCTTAAAATCTTTAAGTAAATGATATCCTTCAGTTAAATTGCCGTACGACAACAAAAGTTGTCTTCCGTATATTGTTGTATCCAAAAACGTGAGAGCCTTTTTTGCATTCTCAATTCCGGCCTCTCTTTTTTTATTTTTAAAATAATAATCTGCAAGGGTATTATAAGCATCAGCTTTATTAAAATTATCCCCGTGCCTTAATTTTAACTGGAGCGCTTTATTTAAGTAGATCAGCGCGCTGTCCATTTTGTTTTGCGCTAAAAAAATAAGCGCATAATTATTGAAAAGATAACCAACACTTAAGGAGTCGTTATGTTTTATCCAAATATTGTAAGCCAGATCAAAATAAGTTCTGCCATAAACAAAATCTCCTTGTGTACAATAAATACTTCCTAAACTATTATAACAATTGGCCAGTTTTAATTCTGAATCAGGTTTTTTATCTTTTATTTTTTTATAATCACTGATGGCTAAATTATAGTAGTCTTGTGCTTTTTTAAAATCATCGATATAATAATAAGCATTACCTAAATTAGCATGAGCTATGCTTAATCCGCTGGGCTGGTTTAATTTTTCATACATTTTAGCTGCCAAATTAAATGCTTCAATACCTTTAAAATAATTGCCCGTACTTAAATAAAAATTTCCCCTGGATATTGTGCAGGTTGCTAAAAGCCGGGCTTCCGATTTTTCCTTACAGGCCTCTTCAAAAATATTTATAAAAGCAAACTCGGTCTTAAATAAATTTTTATTGTTCAAGCTGTCATTAATGGCAAGATACCTATCTTGTTGCTTCTCAAAGGTCTTTAATGCAAAAACACTATTAGAGAGTTGAACCAATCTCGGATCCTGGGCAAAACCGCAGTTTACGCCAAGGAAAAAAAATAAAAGATATAGGTAATTTCTAGACAAATTGATTCAATTCTTCAGCCCTAAATTAACCATTTTTTTAATTATCAACACTATTAAAACGAACTGCCTTTCTTGCTAAATTTAAGCTATTGATCATCCTTCATCAAACATTTAAACATTAAACAAAAAAACATGTTCTTAATCTTCGATACCGAAACCACCGGCCTCCCCCGTAATTACAACGCGCCTCTCACTGATTCTGATAATTGGCCGCGCATGGTACAAATTGCATGGCAATTGCATGATGATAAGGGAACTTTATTACATCACGATTCTATTATTATTAAACCTGAAGGTTATACAATTCCTTTTAACGCGGAACAAATTCACGGCATCTCAACTAAACGCGCTTTAGAAGAAGGAAAAGATCTTAAAACAACATTGCAGGATTTTATTGAAGTTGTAAATCAGTGTCAGTACTTGTGTGGACATAACATTGAGTTTGATATAAATATTATTGGCGCTGAATTTTTACGAATGAATTTGCCTAATGTTTTTGAAAGCAAAAAATCCATTGATACAAAAAACGACCAAACAACAGAATTTTGCGCGATTCCCGGAGGCAAAGGCGGAAAATTCAAATGGCCTACTCTAACGGAACTTTATACAAAATTATTTAACGAAAAATTTGCAGAAGCCCATAACGCGGCGTTCGACGTACAAGCAACAACAAAAGTTTTCTTTGAAATACTTAAGCGCGGTATTACAAAAGTTAATGAAGTAAGCGATGTTTCTATTATAAAATACCAATCACCTGATCTGTCTGAACTTTTAAGCAACGAATTGAAATTAAAGGAAGAGAAAACAAAAACCGAAACAACTCTCAATACTCAAGTCTCAATACCTACTACCCAATACTCAAATCTAAATTTTTCTCATCTTCACAATCACTCTCAATACTCCGTTTTACAATGTACAAGTGAAGTTTCGGGTTTGGTAAAAAAAGCGGCTGAATTTAATATGTCGGGCGTTGCATTAACGGATCACGGTAATATGTACGGTGCTTTTGCGTTTTGGGAGGCGGTTTATAAACACAATAAAAGTGTAAAATCTTTTAACGCATCCATTGAAAGCGGCGAAAAGCAAGGAGAGCCTAAAAAAGAATTAAAATGTATTCTTGGCTGCGAACTTTATGTAAATACAAATCACCTCGATAAAACAAAACAAGATAATGGATTTGCCATCCCATTTCTTATCAAAACAAAAAAGGGTTATGAAAATTTATCGAAGCTAAGTTCTATTGGTTTTACCGAAGGATTTTATTACGTCCCTCGTATTGATAAAGATGTTTTAGTAAAATACAAAGAAGGTTTAATTGTCACTACGGGTGGATTAATGGGAGAAGTTCCCTCTTTAATTTTAAATGTTGGTGAACAACAAGCGGAAGAAGCTTTTTTATGGTGGAAAGAACAATTCGGTGAAGATTTTTATGTTGAATTAAACCGTCACAATTTACCCGACGAAAATCACGTTAATGAAGTATTATTACGATTTGCAGAAAAACACGATGTAAAATACATTGCCGCTAACAATAATTATTATTTAGATAAAAAAGGTTCTGATGCGCACGATATTTTATTGTGCGTAAAAGATGGTGAATTAAAAGAAACGCCTGTTGGACGTGGACGTGGATTCCGTTACGGTATGCCGAATAATGAATTTTATTTCCGTTCACCAAAAGAAATGAGCGATCTGTTTCAGGATCTGCCGGAAGCTTTAGAAAACACAAATGAAATTGTAAATAAAATAGAAGATTTTAAATTAGGCCGCGATGTGTTGTTACCTAAATTTCAAATTCCGACAGAATTTTTAGATGAGCGTGACAAAGATCCTGCTGACGAAGGAAAAGGAAACCGCGGTGAAAATGCATATTTAAAATATTTATCATTTGAAGGCGCAAAGAAAAGATATCCTGATATGTCGCCCGAAATTAAAGAGCGTTTGGATTTTGAATTAAGCGTTATGGAACGAATGGGCTATCCGGGGTACTTTTTAATTGTATCTGATTTCACAACTAAAGCGCGTGAAATGGGTGTTAGTGTTGGTCCTGGCCGTGGTAGCGCCGCAGGTTCTGCTGTAGCGTATTGTTTAGGAATTACAAATGTGGATCCCATTAAGTACGATCTGCTCTTTGAGCGTTTTCTTAATCCCGATCGTATCAGTATGCCCGATATTGATATTGATTTTGATGATGAAGGCCGCGACCGTGTTATTGATTATGTAATTCAGAAATATGGATTTAATCAGGTAGCGCAAATTATTACGTACGGAACTATGGGAGGTAAATCCGCTATCCGTGATACAGCCCGTGTTCTAAATTTACCATTACCTGATGCTGATAGATTAGCAAAATCATTTCCTGATAGTTTAGAAGCGGACCTATATTCGTTATTAAAACCCGGAGGCATCGATGAAAAATATTTAGATAAAATAAAAGACCGCCGCGAAGTAATTGAACAATCTAATAATTTCAGAAAATTAGCACTTGGTGACGGTCCTGAAGCAAAAGTTTTACGTCAGGCCTACGAATTGGAAGGTTCTTTACGCAACACAGGAATTCACGCCTGCGGTGTGATCATTACGCCTGATGAATT
>DATMPR010000372.1:0-6636 GCA_035567575.1 Bacteroidia bacterium | reverse complement strand
TTCTCTACAAAAGCTTGATTCATGGTTTTATTTTTTAATATAAATTTCAGTGATCGGTTTACTTAATAGTTCACCGCTAAAACGCTTTTGCAATTCTTTCTGCCAAATTTCTATTGCCTTTTGTTGGCCGACAAGAAAATCTTTGAAAACATCAGTCATCCTTGGTTTTACCGGCGTAAATTCAAACACTTTCAAGGGAACAATTCTCAACGGGAATAGTACGTTTACACTCTGAATAGAATCGAGAAATTTTGGAATTACTGATTCAAAGTTAGTCTTTGAGGCGGCAGTAAGCGTAATGTAGCTATATAAATCTATATCCAAATCAATTAGTCTTTTAACCAATTCAAATTGATTTTGAAATAAATCAGGGCTGGCATTTGTATTAATGGAGAACGATTCTTCATCAATACCTTTGAAACAACAAACTCTTGAATACATTTTATAGTTTTGGATCATTTTTATTTGATCATTTGACAAATATTTCCAGAAATAATCATTGCTAAGATTATCGTCAGACCACAAGTAAATTTTATCCTGTAATCCTCTTTTTGTAATGGCTTCCATCATCCAAGGAATCCATTCGGGAGTTAAATCAGGTTGCCCGCCAGTTAAGTCTATCATCAAAGGAGGATTTTCCTGATCCAAATATAAATCGAGCATTTCATCACACGTCAAAAAGTTTGAGTGCTTTTTATCGCCACTCAATAATTGAAAATCTACGAAGCAATACCAACATCTCCAATTACAGACTGAGTTCTGAAATACCTGTGCTCTTATTTCTGAATCCGGAGTTTTTCCTAATGCTTTAGCGGCGGGTAAAATTGGAAGTGGATTTAGCGGCCAGTCTTTTCCTGTCCCTAACTTAAAGTGTCTAATCCTACCAAAGCCATTACAATTCGCCGGATCGGTCAAATCTTTTTCCTGACCGGAATTTTTATAATTGGTAATTGATAATGACCTTTTATCAATATCAATTGCTTTTGCCCTCAAGGTTTTTGAAAAATCTTCTGTATTAATGCGCTTCATTTTTCTATTTTGCTAATTTGGAAGAATGATCTTTTAACCTATCCTGAATATACAACATTGCAAGATCAGCGCAATATTCTAATTGATCTTCATTAAGATTGGTACCCATTGGAATGTTATGCCAATATTCTAAACATTTTCTACAGCAAGTTGCTGTGGCATGCTGAGCATAATTTACAATTTCATTTCCGACTTTGGCTGTTTGATACCCCTCTCTGAAATTATTGCTTTTGCCAATTTTCTGATTTATTAATTTTTTAGCACGTTCTTTCATTTGAACAGGATTCAATTTTGAAGCGTTTTCTATTGCTTTCTTCTCAATTGGAGTGTGCCAAAATACATGTCTTATCAGCTCATGTTTCATTGCCTTAAAAGTGAATTTCACATCTTTCAGATTGTTTTTGTGAATTCTTTTCCAGTCAATAAGATCTGACCCACACTCTTTGCAAACGCCAGAAGTTCCATGTTTTTTCACATCAGCTTTGCTCATGTGAAAGCAATGCAAATTATCAGAACATTTGGAACTGCCACAGGTAATGTTTAGTGGTGTTAATGAATTTACGGAAACTTCTGCTGGGACTCTTTTAAATTTTGTCATTTTTTTCATGTTTAAAAAGTTAATGCAGTGGAAAGTAAATTTGAATCGATTGGATTCAATTTATCCCTGTCTATTTTTTTATTAATAAAATCAACAGCTAATTTAAATGGGTCAGGTTCTGTTACTTGAAGTTTGGTTGCTGTTGCCCACCAATTCTGACCTTGATATGATAATCTAAAAGCTAAATAATTAGATAAAATATCAGAAGAGATTTTTTCTTTTTTAGCGACTTTAATTACGGAGTTTTTTAAATTTTCCAATTTCCACTCAGCATCCTTTACACATTCCTCTGCTAATTTTTCTGCATTGTTTCCAAATAGAACTTTATTTGCAAATGCATTAGCTTCTAACTCTTCTATCGCTTCATTAGATGAAAAAGGGGATAGTTCTTCGGTTTCTACAACGGAGGAGTTTGGTTTATCAAGATGTGCAAAAACGTGATATAATTCATGTAGTAAATCGAAAATCCACCGTGCATGAGAATTTGTATTTTGTTTTAATACTATAACGTGTCGACCTTCAATATTCCATGAAGCTCCATGAAACACACCTGAATCATTCAACGGTAGTACACAAATTCCTAAATCCCAGGTATAAGAAAGCACAGTTGATAATTCTATTTTTTCGTAATGGTTTAATAGACCTGTTTTAAATTCATTTATATCAGCAGGGTATTCTTTTGTTGTTGGACTTGAAAAACACTTTAAAACTATTTTCGCAAGATAAAAAGCATAGTGCGCATAAGCTTTTATTTGATTCATATTTGCATTGGTAGGCATTTTAAAGTAGGCGGCAGCGGCAGGTTCGTTTCTTATATTTAATGATTCATTACTCCAAATATCCTTTAAACTCCATCCATAAATATTGCTAACATAACTGGCGGCTTCGTCAAGAAGTAATTCAGGCTGTTGATCCTTATATCCGGCAAGAGCAGTTTGAATATTTGAAGGAATTATTTTTCTTGTAAGCAGATTTGCATCAATTCCAGTTATGGCTAACCTTTTCAATAAATAACTGTAGTTTTTATGTGAAGAATCCATTTCCAATTCTAACTCCAGTTCTTGATTTGCTAAATCTTTTAAAGAGTAGCCCATTGATGCCAATATTTTTCTCAGAGTTCCGAAATTGACATCAGTATGCCCCTTTTCTATTCTTGAAATAGTCTGCGCAGTAATTCCGGCGCGTTCTGCAAGATCGTTGCTTTTTAATCCTTTTTTTTCTCGAAGCCTTTTTATTTTAATCCCGATAAGCTTTGCTTGTTCCTCAGCTTGTTCCGCAAGATGTTTACTGAAATCTTTATCAGAAATAACACGTAATTTGTCCCAAGGTATTTCAATATCATATGGTTTTGCCGGTACTACTAATGCATAAGATGAATTAGTAATTTTATTCCATTCGATCTCGCTTGCACCGTATTGAACAACGGCATCAATAGAAACTTCTATTGAGTCACCATTCTCGAAACGAACAAATAATTTGTTCCGATCAAATTTTACGTCTTCGATTTTTTGGTAAGACGATTTTTCCCATTTTTCCATAGCTTCCAGTTTTTAATTATTTTTAATTGGATTTAAAGCATCCCATGCGTCACATATTTTATCTAAGGCCTCTTCAATTGCAACTTTGATTTCTTTACTTATTTTAGCCCCGTATCTCACCTCTATTAATGGTAGATCAACCGTGATATCTGTTCCGTCCCTGAACACCACATGGCAATGCGGAGGTGGATGATCATTTGGATAAACATATATCTTAAAATTACTATTGGTCAATATTTTCACACAACAAATGTATTCATAAAAAATAATCTGAACAAATAAAATTAACATTAATGTTAATTATAATAAATAATATTAATATTAATGCACATAAAATAATATATTTTAATAAAACATTGAATAACAACATTTTACAATTATTGGCGGCTGTCTATTGTTGGTTAATAAAAAAGGTGAGAAGGTGTTCCCACTGGGTCTTTTGGTTATATGGACGTTGAAAAATCTAATCGTTTTTATCAATTTTTACAGGCCTTACCTGAAAACTTAATTGATGAAACGAAAGCGACGAGTTTTAAAAACTTGAATCTTGCTGATTTTAAAACACAGAATTTTGTCTACGCTTAATTACGTTAACATGGGGATTCAAAAACAGAATTTAATTATTCAAAACTCCTTAATTCAAGTTCGAAATCTTTTTTTAGTTCCCCTTCTTTGGTAAACCATTGTGGCAACCCGAAAAAATATGTTCTGATACCGGGCAATTTTATGCGTTTAATGCGTCCGGATTTTGTCATCCTTAATAAGGATGTAGAAAGCACCAAGGTGGGATTGCTGTAATCTTTAAATCCTTGGTCATATTTTAAAATCTCTTTTTCAATTTCAAGAGAGGTCATAGGCTTTTGTTGTTTGTACAAAAGGAAAGCAATTTTAGTTGGGTTTGACCATCCGGTTTGGAATTTTTTTTCTGTGAATTCAGTGTGTTTGGCGGCGGATTCTTTTTCTTCTTCGTGTTTTTGCAGTTGTTTCCTGACTCTAGAAAGTTCTTCGCGGACTTCTAAAATCTCATCAATAAGCTCAGCTTCGCTCCACCCAATAAATTCTTTCTTAGCTTCTTTTTTGATTGCGTTTTTGGCGCGGTATATCCAACCTGAATCATTAGTCATAAATGTGTTTCCTTAGTATTATACGTTTATTATACAAATATATCACAAAAATATACTAAATAAATTATAATATATTACATAAATAATACAAATATACACTAATATATTACAAATAAAGTACATGATTTTAAAACATTTTCTTGATTTTAATAACCTCCAATACGTTTGTTTAGATACCCTTTTGTACCATAATGTACTGTTTTGTACCGTTTAGTACCGTTTTCGGCAAGCAGCTTATTTTATTGTCGGAACTTTGTACCGTTAATCTAAAAGAAAAAATAGTGATGGAAAATAAATTAAATAAAAACTCAGCTTTTATTATGAAGCGCTACACCAAAAAAGAATTGCGTCTTTTATATGGCGTACCTGAATCAACTTTTCTTCGGTGGCTAAAACCTTTGCGAGAGCAATTGAATTTAGACCGGAAAAACTGGTTAAGCGAGATTCAAGTGGAACGGATAGTTAAAGAATTCGGTATTCCGGGACTTAAAGTTTTTTACGCCACCCAATAAGTGCCAATACCTATCAATAGCTTTGTTGACCGGAATTCGTTTTATAAACTAATCAGAGCTTTGGCTTTTAAATAAAATACTAAAAAAAACAAAAATTAAAATATGGAACAAATACAGGCTTATAGTAAAGACGCTCTTGTAAAAATAAAACAATGGCTCTGGCAAATGAAAGAAAAAGGACACAATAAATACTTTGAGATTTACGTCGATAGGAAAAGAGTGGTGGAAAAAACTGATAATCTTGCCGATTTCGGTGTGTACAAAGTATGGTTACATGATACAGCGGAAATGATCCGAGTGATGATTTACGACAACGAAACGATAATGCACCGGATGGAGGTGTTTTGTTTTAGAACTCCTTATTATGATAAACGGCAGAAAAAGATAGCCCTTCAAAATTCTAAAGATACAAAAAACAAAGTATTGGAGGCGGAAAACAAAATGCTAAAAGAAAAACTTATTCAGGCCGAGGAATATATTGTTGTTTTGGAAAATAAAATAAACGAAGGCAAATCGGATACGCCAAAGTTTCAGGACAACGTCAACGGATCTTTTGTAAATCTTTTAAATGCTCTTACTGAAAAGGTGAAGCAGGCTGCCTGATGTTTTCAACTTAAGGTTAAGCTACGCTCGATTATAGTTATTCTTAGGGCTAAAAACTAAACCTCAAAGTATTAAGCGCACAAATTTTCAACCATTTCTTTTTATATTAGTGCCATGGTTTCAAAAGAACTGAAATATATTAACGGACATTTTTACGATGATAAAACTAAAAATCGAATTGAATTAAAGGACAATATCAAAATTACCGTTGCCACCGATGAAAAGAATTTTATCCTTTTGGAACCCGCAGGGAATAAGCCAAAACAGATTCTCGATGCGAAAGCAAAAAAACAGGAAGTAGAATCGGATAAAAAAGTCAAACATTATAAAAAGGTTTTCGGCGCGGGAAAGGCACTTTATTTTCATATACCAAAAGAAGATGTTTGGTTCAAAGCGGAATTGTTGGAGGATTTGTACATTTTTCTGAATAAGAAATCGAAAAAAGATGAGGGCAAACTTTATTCCTGTGCTTGTGTGGTAACAGCCAATATCAACAACAAAATTCTTTTTTTTGAGGAGATATACGGTACATCGCTGAATGAATTATATAAATCGACTTACGTTCACTATTATGGAAATTTCGGAAATCCTGCCTGTAACGCTCTTGACAGGTTTTTGGAAGATTATCATGATGAAAATTCAAACCTAATGAAATATAGATTATTTACCTCTAAAGATAAAAAAGCCAAAGGAAATCCTGATTAATCAAATAAGTTTATTCTATTAGGAGCTATCAATAACTATCAATAAGTACCAATATGTTCTGTTCTCGGCAGCCACGCCAAACCTTTGGATTACCTTTGTTTTCAAGTTTGAAAATTAAAGGATTTTCTTTATAAAGTTTCGTTGAATTTATTCTGGCCATTGGATTATTAAAAAACGAGCTTTTAAAGAAATCCAAAAATTGCCTCATTCTGTATGCACTAATTATTCTAAGCATCCAAATCCTTTTCGCTAAAAAAGCCGAAGTGAAAAACTATTGCTGAAATCAGGAGGATGTTCGGAACGCTCTATTTATATTGGATAAAAAGTGTATAAAACCAAGAAATTAATTATTAATGAAACGATTATGCAAAATTTAATTGAAGCTATAAGTATTGCTAAATGCAAAAGTATTTTAGAAAAAGATGGTTCGGTTTATTCTGAAGAAGATATAAAAGAAATAAGAAAATTCTTATTTAAACTGGCGGAAATGGATTATGAGGTCTATTTGAAATTAAAAAAACGGGAAA
>DATMPR010000371.1:0-10097 GCA_035567575.1 Bacteroidia bacterium | reverse complement strand
AATGAATTTTGGATCCTCTTTCAATCCATTTTGAATGAAATATAAAAAAGCAGTTTTTATCCCGCTGAAACTATAATCTAAATTTGGAACTTTTGATCTTGGAAACGAAAATTTATCCGGATTTCCCTTCTGTGCGTATTTATCAATAAGCGGACCACCGGGATAAGGCAAGCCTAATACTTTTGCGGCTTTATCAAAAGCTTCGCCAACGGCATCATCTTGCGTCTCACCTAATAATTCAAATCGTAAATGATCATTCACTTTTACAATTTGTGTATGTCCGCCGCTCACCGTCAAACATAAAAACGGAAATTTCGGATGAGCTTTAACTCCGAACTCCGAACTCTTAACTCCCAACTGAATAAAATGTGCCAAAATATGTGCCCGCATGTGATTCACTTCAATTAACGGAATATTTAATGCTATGGATAATGATTTTGCAAAGCTTGCTCCCACTAATAAACTTCCCATAAGTCCCGGACCATTTGTAAATGCAATGGCTGACATTTGTGATAAATTAACACCCCCTTTTTCCAATGCAGCGTGTACTGTCGGGACAATATTTTTTTCGTGATCTCTGCTGGCTAATTCGGGTATTACGCCTCCGTATTGTTCGTGTATTTTCTGTGTAGCCGTAATATTTGATAATAAAACTTCATTTTCCATTATAGCGCATGAGGTATCGTCGCAGCTTGATTCTATTGCAAGTATGTAAACTTTATCTTTAACCATGCATCTAATTTTTATTAACTTTATAAGCTTATGCGGCTACTGCGCAAAATTACAAGAATATTGGTTAAAACACTCAAGTATGCATTTGTTTTACTTATCCTTTTGTGCGTTTTTGTTGTTATCGCCATAAATTCTGAAAGCTGTCAAACCTGGCTGGCGCATAAATACGCCTCTTACTTATCAAGTGAACTTGGCACCAGAGTAGAGATCGACAAATTAAAGATACAATTTGTAAAGAGTGTTGATTTAGAAGGTGTTTTCATTGAGGGTACAAAACACGATACGCTTTTGTACAGCAAATTGATCAAAGTTAAACTCGATAATTTTAATTATAGTAAACAAACTTTAAAAATAAGTGAAGTAAGATTAAGCGATACAAAAGCAAACATTATTAAATACAAAGATCAAAATGATTTTAATTTTCAGCAGCTGGTCAATTATTTTTCTTCCGGTGATACAACAAACAAAAAAAGCAATTCAACATGGAAAATTACCTATGGTAAACTTGTGTTTAATAATATTGATTTTGCTTACAGAAACGAAAAAAATGATATTACGATCAGTGAAAACATGAATTATAATAACATTCACGTCAGTAATGTTTCCGGAGAAGTGAGTAATATAAAGGTTATTGATAAAAAAATATTTGCTAAAGTAACAGGTTTAAAATGTAAAGAGCAATGCGGCGTTGTTTTGGAAGACCTCACTGGAGATATTAAGATCTCTTCTGCACAATTAGCTTGCATGGATTTTAATTTAAAAACAGCGAACAGTATTGTGAAAGGCGGCTTTTCGTTTAATTATAATGAATGGGGTGATTTTAATGATTTCATTGATAAAGTCAAGATAATTGGGGTTTTAACAGAGGAAACCAAATTAAATTTTAAAGATCTGGCTTATTTCGTAAGGGAATTAAATGGTTTGGATAAAGAAATTTATTTTAACGGTGATATAGCAGGATATGTTAATGATCTAACCGGCGAAAATATTAATTTGTTATTTGCCAATAACACCAGTTTTAGAGGTAAAATAAAAATGAAAGGTTTACCCGATATTAATAAAACCTATATTAGTTTTACCTGCGATAATTTAAGTACAAGTAAGCGCGACCTCGAAAAAATACCAAGCTATCCTTTTTCGGAAAAGAAACATCTTGAAATACCTGCTAACATTGGTTATTTAGGAGTAATAAATTTTAAAGGAAAATTTGATGGTTACATAAATGATTTTAAATCGTTCGGTACTTTTAGAACAGCGCTAGGAAATTTGCATACCGATCTGGAAGTAAAAATTGATACAGTCAAAAATATAGTGCGCTACGATGGCAGATTAGAATCGGATAATTTTAATGTCGGTAAAATGTTTGGCGTTGCAAAACTGGGCGCAGTCGCTCTGAATTCAAATATAAAAGGCAAAGGACTTACTTTAAAAGATGTGGATGCCGAGTTAGACGGAAAAATAAATCACATTAATTATAATAACTACGTTTATCAAAACATCAATATTAAAGGTGATATCAAAAAGAAGATCTTTAATGGGAATTTAGTTATTAAGGATGTTAATGCGGACCTTGATTTTGATGGGAAAATCGATCTGAATAATAAGATCCCGGATATTGATTTCATCTCTACTATCAATAAACTTAATTTAAAACGGCTTGGTTTCATTAACACGAAATCGGAGGGTGTACTTTCTACTCAATTATTAATTACCCTTAAAGGAGATAATATTGACAATATAAGCGGAAATATTAATTTTGATAACACCATTTATAAAACAGAAGAAAAAGAAAATAAAATAAGTAATTTAGATATAGTACTGGAGCAAACCACTGCCGCAAAAAACATTAAATTAACTTCAAACATGTTTAATTTAGCGGTTGATGGGGTTTTTAAAATTTCAAATCTGGGATCAGCTTTTAATCAGTTCTTAAACACATATTATCCCGCCTTTTTTAATAAGAACCCTCGTAAAACTATTTACACTGACGCGCTTAAATTTAAGTTAACGGTAAAGAAATTTAATACCATCCGCGATCTGTTTGTGAATGACTTAATGGTCAGCGCAGGTTCTGTTTTTGAAGGTGACTTCGACGCTTCTAAAAATCTTTTTAATATTAATTCTAAGTCCGATTCAATTAAGTATAAAGACATAAAATTCCACAACAATAAAATTGAGTCCTATTCACAAAATAATAAAATAAATTTAGTTCTTAAATCGGAAACTATCGATTTAACCGATAGCATCAAATTATATAATTTCTTCTCCTATTTTGTTTCTAAGGACAATAACACAAAATATAATTTTGAGTGGGACAATAAAGCAAAACCTCAAAACGCTGGTAAATTAGCGGGAAAAATATTTTTTGATACCAAACAAGCAATTCTAACCTACGATAAAATTTTTATCACAGCTAAAGATAGCACATGGAATTTAGTTTCTTCTGACAGTACAATTATAGATTCTTCGGGGGTAGTAATAGTAAAGCCATTACATTTTACAGATGGAAATCAGTTCCTGAATATTTATGGCGGCTTATCACGAAAGCCGGATGAAAAATTAGTTTTCGAGGTCGCTAATTTTAAACTTAAGCAATTAGCGCCGTTATTAGGAAATTCTTTAAAAGTTGATGGTGTTTTAAATGGTACTTTCTCGCTGCATAATACGTTTAGTAATATGGCCTTCAGCAGTAATTTATTTTTTACGGGATTAAAATTAAATAATCAAAACATAGGTGATGGCGAGTTAAAATCGGAATACAATAGCGAAGATAAATATTTGTATTTAGACGGATACACTTCGCTTGGCCTTCCTGACCTTACCGGTGAAAAAATGAAAAATATTGTTTTCTCCGGTTATTATTATTTGAATAAAACGGAAGAAAGTTTGGATCTGACTTTAGATGCACAGCCTGCTAACCTCACTATTTTAAATCCTTATTTAGAAGGAATAATGACCTTAAATAATGGTTTAGTAACCGGTAATGCTAAAGTCACCGGCACTCCCGCAAAGCCAAAAATAAACGGCAAATTCAAAATAATTAAATGCGAATTAAAAGTAGATTACCTGAACGTTGTTTATAATTTAAACGGCGATATTGAAATATTACCGGATCAAATAAGTTTTCAGGGTATAAAGATGTCAGATGATCCTGCTAAAAAAGGGTTTCCCGGTGAAATAAACGGAAATATTTTTCATAATAATTTCAAGAACATGCAAATTGATTTTGATATTAATTTCAAAAACATGTTGATCTTGAATAAAACAAATAATGGTAATGATCCTTTTTACGGAAAAGCTTATGCTACCGGACAAGCAGGTATTTACGGTTTTTTAAATAATATAGCCATTGAAATCAAAAAACTGAAGACTGAAAAGGGAACAGTATTCACAATTCCTTTAGATGGCCCTGCGCAAGTTGCCGAAAATAATTTTATTCACTTTGTGGTAAAAGATACAACTAAAAAGAAAGTAGTTGAACAGAAATCCGGTTTTACCCTGGACATGCAAGTGCAAGCCACACCTGATGCAGAAGTTCAGATTGTTTTGGATGCAAAAAGCGGCGACATTATCCGCGCAAGAGGAAATGGAAATATTGATTTAGATATAAGTAACATGGGTAAATTTGATATGTTTGGTGAGTATGCGATAACAAGTGGTGATTATTTATTTACGCTCGAAAATTTTATTACAAAAAAATTCGTTATTCAAAAAGGCAGTACAATTGATTGGAGCGGTAATCCGTACGCGGCTGAAATTAATATTACGGCCAATTACAAGCAGCGTGCTTCCATTGCGCCCTTATTCCCTTATGATACTTCAGGAACATATAAACGCCGTTTGCCGGTAGATTGTAAATTGATAATGCGTGATAAATTAATGTCGCCAAATATTTCATTTGCAATTGATCTGCCTACAATTGATCAAAACACATCTGCTAAAATTCAAAGTATATTTAATGACGAAACTGAATTGAACCGTCAGGTGTTTTCTCTATTACTTCTAAAGAGTTTTGTAACGCCATTGCAATATTCCGGTTCCGGCGGTATCTCTGCGGGTTCTGCTATTGCGGCTAATGGAACAGAAATGTTATCGAACCGTTTAAGCGGATGGTTGAATGGTTTAACCAAAAAAGTTGATGTTGGTGTAAATTACCGGCCCGGAAACGCAGTAAGCAGCGAAGAATTGGATATCGCACTTTCGAAACAATTATTAAATAATCGTTTAATGGTTGATGGAAATTTTGGCGTTAATAATAATCAATCTACTAACCAATCAGGTTTAATTGGCGATGTTAACGTTGAATATAAATTAACTGATGATGGCCGTTACCGTGTTAAAGGGTTTAACCGGAGTAATGACAATACCCAAGTAACAACTTCGGGCGGACCGTTCACTCAAGGTGTTGGTGTTTTTTATAGGGAAGAATATGAAACTTGGTTAGAGCTGTATAAACGTTACATTTCTAAATTAAAAAAAACTCCAAAGAAAATTGAAACTACTGTAGAAGATACGCCGAATAAAACTGAGACCACGGTAGAGGAGATGCCGAAATAAAACTTAATTAAATTTCTTTCCGTTAATAATTACGGTTTCAATTAAACTACTTCCGAAAGCATAAGGAATGTAGCCATAACTTGCAATTGGTTTTGTAATGAACACATTCGCTCTTTTACCAATGGTAATGCTGCCGACTTCTTTACTTAGATCCATTGCGTAAGCCGAATTAATTGTTGCAGCGTTTATAACTTCTTCAGGATTTAATTTATGATCAATACAGCCTAAACTCATCATGAAATTCATATTACCGCTTGGACTGCTCCCGGGATTATAATCACTTGCAATCGCAATTGGCAAACCTGCCTCAATTAATTTCCGTGCAGGAGGCAATTGTAAGTTTAAAAAGAAAACCGCGCCCGGTAAAATGGTTGGCATGGTATCGCTGTTTTTTAAAAGTGCAATATCATCATCGTTACAAAATTCCAAATGATCAACACTTATTGCTTTGCATTCAACTCCTGTTTTAATCCCATTCGCATGGCTTAATTGTTCGGCGTGAACTTTTGGAATGAGTCCGAGTTTTAAACCGGCTTGTAAAACTTGTTTTGTTTCTTCAGCGGTAAAATAATTTTTCTCACAAAAAACATCAACGTAATCCGCTAATTTTTCTTTGGCAATGGCAGGCAACATTTCGTTAATAATTAAATTAATGTAACCTTGCTTATTATCTTTAAATTCTGAGGGAACTGAGTGCGCTCCCAAAAAAGTTGCCTTAACGGGAATAATATTCAGATCTTTTAATCTTTTAATAACGCGTAACATTTTTAATTCTGAATCAAGACTTAAACCATAACCGCTTTTTATTTCAATTGCTCCCGTTCCTTGATTAATTATTTCGTTGAAGCGGACAAACGATTGTTCAAATAGATCATCTTCGCTTGCCTCGCGTAATTTTTTCGCTGAATTTAAAATCCCGCCGCCGCGTTTTGCAATTTCTTCATAACTCAAACCATTAATGCGGTCAACAAATTCACTTTCCCGATTGCCTGCGTAAACAATGTGGGTATGACTATCTGCATAACATGGCAGCACAATTTTTCCTGAGGCATCAATAACTTCCAGATCTTTCCAATCTGTAATCCCGGGGAAATCTTCCATCTTCCCAAAATCAGCAATTAAACCATTATCAATGGCCAGCCAGGCATTTTCGAGACATGGCAATACTTTCATATCCGCGCCACAAACTTTGTCTACAGCCGTTTCGCGTACCTGAACTAAGGTTTTTATGTTTTTTATTAAAAGCTTACCCATAAATTAGAGCATAAATGTAATAAACATAAAACAATTCTACATTCTTAATTCTAAATTCTTAATTTTGACCTATGCCAGGCAATACATTTGGACAAATATTTAAACTTACTTCTTTTGGCGAGAGTCATGGCGAGGCTATTGGCGGTATTATTGATGGTTGTCCGGCTGGCTTAAGCGTTGATCTGGAGTTTATACAAAATGAATTAGAGCGACGTAAACCGGGACAATCGCATATTACCACGCAGCGTAAAGAAGATGATAAAGTTCAATTTTTATCCGGAATTTTTGAAGGGAAGACTACAGGAACACCAATTGGTTTTATTATTGCCAACGAAAATCAAAAAGAAAAAGATTATGATCATTTAAAAGATGTTTATCGCCCGAGCCACGCCGATTTTACTTACGAAACTAAATATGGAATACGCGATCATAAAGGAGGAGGAAGAAGCAGCGCAAGAGAAACAGCTTGCAGAATTGTTGCCGGTGCAATTGCTAAATTAATTTTAAAACAATATAAAGTTTCAATTCAGGCTTATGTAAGTTGTGTAAAAGATGTGAAGCTTACAATTCCTTATTCAAAATTAGATCTTTCAAAAACAGAATCAAATATTATCCGTTGTCCGGATGAAACCATAGCTAATAAAATGATTGCGCTAATCGAAGAAACACGCAAAGCAGGAAATACAGTTGGTGGAATTGTTAGTTGTGTAATAAAAGGAACTCCTGTTGGTTTAGGCGAACCTGTATTTGATAAACTTCATGCTGATTTAGGAAAAGCCATGTTAAGCATTAATGCAGTTAAAGGTTTTGAATACGGCTCGGGTTTTAATGCAATTAATTCTTACGGTTCTGAACTCAATGACATTTTTGAAAGTAAGGGTACCGATAGTCATCAGGATGACGTCGGAATTACAACGAAGACGAATCATAGCGGCGGTGTGCAGGGCGGTATTAGCAACGGACAAGATATTTATTTTAATGTTGCTTTTAAACCGGTAGCAACCGTTATGCAAACTCAAAAAAGTGTCAATACAAAAGGTGAAGAAGTGAATTTAGAAGCAAAAGGCCGTCATGATCCATGCGTATTACCTCGCGCAGTTCCTATTGTAGAAAGCATGGCAGCACTTGTTCTTGTCGATCATTTGCTAAGAACACGGGCAAGTAAGCTTTAGTCCTGAGCTTGACGAAGGATGAAAAAAAGTAATTCCATATACTTAATTAGTTTTTGTGAAGGTGCTGCGGTGATGGCGACTGAATTATGCGGCTCAAAATTAATTGCACCTTATTTTGGAAGTAGTTTATATGTGTGGTCATCGGTAATTGCAATCACTCTCGGAAGTTTAGCGGCGGGTTATTTTTATGGCGGAAGATTGAGTTTGAAAGAAAACAAAATTAAAATTTTAGCAGCTATTTTATTGGTATCAGCAGTTTATATGGGCTTCATGCCTATCGTAACTAATTTATTTGTGCCTCTGGCAATTAGTTTTTCTCTTATAACTGCTGTTGTTTTATCAAGTACTTTACTCTTAGTTCTGCCGATGTTTTTAATGGGAGCAGCCTCGCCAATTATAATTGCCATTCAAACAGAAAATAGTAATGAATCGGGTAGGGTGAGTGGTTTGGTTTATTCTATTTCTACGTTAGGAGGAATACTTTCAACTTTTGTTTGTGGTTTTTCATTTATTCCCAAATATGGAATTAGCAACACGCTTATTATTTTTGCTTCCATTTTAGCAATCTCATTGATATTATTATTTCAAAAAAACAACAACTTTAAAATTATAATAGTTTTATTAGCTTTAACAGTGTTGGGTTTTACTAATAAAACCCCAATGAAAAACTGCATTTACGAAAAAGATGGCATGTTAGGGAAATTAAATGTTCTGGATGACACAATAGAAATTAGCGGAGTTGGTATGACTTCTATCCGCAGACTTTTAGTAAATAACATCATTCAAACCGAAGTGGATACAAGAACAGGTAATTCACTCACAGGGTACGTAAATCTTTTGGATCTTAATATTGATACCATAAAAAATGGTAATGCACTTGTATTAGGATTAGGCGGTGGGGTTACTTCCAATTTACTCGTTAAAAAAGGTTACAAAGTTACAGGTGTTGAGTTGGATGAAAGAATTATTGAGATTGCAAGAAAATATTTTGATCTTAATAAAAAAGTAAATGCAGTTTGTGATGATGCAAGGCATTTCATTAATCAGGCAAACGAAAAATATAATTTAATTTTAATGGATATTTTTAAAGCGGAAGAACAACCCTCGCATGTTTTAACTATTGAGAGTTTGCAAAAAGTGGAGGAAATTTTAGAACCAAATGCACAGCTTATAATTAACTGGCATGGTTATACTGAAGGTGATCGAGGTTTAGGAACTTCTGTTCTGTTAAATACATTAAAAAAAACCGGATTCAATTATAAAATTGCAGCTACATCTGACAAGGAGGATGAACGTAATCTTGTAATTTTTGCAAGCTTAAATGCGCCTCTTATTAAAAAATTTGAGATTAATGCGTCGATTTCCGATACTAAATTAGTGAATACAGACAATCAACCTGTACTCGAAAAATACAATGCCCTTGCCAACCAGGCCTGGCGTAAGAATTACATACTTTATTACTATTCAGGTCATTAAGATTAGCTAAATTCTTCTTAAATTTACCTAATAAAAATTCTCAATTCTTAATTGAAAATATGTCAACTTTAATAATTTTTCGTCACGGACAAAGCGTTTGGAATCTTGAAAATAAATTTACAGGATGGGTTGACGTTGAATTATCACCAAAAGGAATTCAGGAAGCGATTGCCGCCGGCCAGAAACTAAAAGGTTTTGTTTTTGATTATGCTTATGCTTCCGATTTAAAACGCGCACAAGATACATTGATACTCGCTTTACAAGCAGCAGGACATAAACCATTAACTCCAATTTACAATCAAGCATTGAACGAACGCATGTATGGAGATCTCCAGGGATTGAATAAAGCAGAGACTGCGAAAAAGTACGGTGATGCCCAGGTAAAAATATGGCGCAGAAGTTATGATGTACCGCCGCCAAACGGTGAAAGTTTAAAAGATACCGCAGCACGCGTTCTTCCTTATTTTGAAAGCGAAATCGTGCCAAAATTAAAAGCAGGAAAAAATATTGTGATCGCGGCGCATGGAAATAGTTTACGTGCTTTAATAATGTATTTAGAAAAAATGACACCCGAACAAATTCTGGAATTTGAAATCGGAACCGGCGTGCCGCGTATTTATGAATTGGATAAGGATCTAAAAATAATTTCAGTAAAGAATTTTTAAAATGGAGAAAGCTAATTTTTTAAATACCGATAGCAGAGTGATCGCCGTTGATTTCGACGGAACTATCGTTACGCATGCTTATCCTTCTATTGGTAAAGAAATGTTATTTGCTTTCGCTACTTTAAAAGAACTTCAAAACCGCGGACATAAATTAATTTTATGGACCTTCAGAACCGGTGAATTATTGGATGAAGCTATAGAATATTGCAGAAAAAATGGTGTTGAGTTTTATGCTGTGAAT
>DATMPR010000370.1:0-23811 GCA_035567575.1 Bacteroidia bacterium | reverse complement strand
TCGAAAAATTTTGTTCGTTAATATTATTACTCATTGCTAAAAAAGTAAGCCGTTGCTTATCTTTAAATCTGTTGATTACGCCGCCGCCTTTATATTTATCGGAATATCCGTATCCACCATACAGTTTTCCAAAAATACCGTTTCTAAATTGAGCCTTTGTAACAATGTTTATGGTTTTAGTATTATTTCCATCATCAAACCCTGTGAACGCAGCTTGATCACTTTTTTTATCGAACACCTGAACTTTATCAATTATGTCGGCCGGCAAATTTTTTAATACCGCGTTCGGGTCATCACCAAAAAAAGGCTTACCATCCACAAAAACTTGCTTTACATCTTCACCTTGCGCTTGTACTTTGCCATCCACAATACCAACACCCGGCATTTTTGTCACCAGATCTTCCGCCGTTGCATCTTTATTTACTTTAAAAGCTTTTGAATTAAAACTGGTTGTATCACCATTTTGTGTTGCAATAACTGCATCCGTTTCAATTTTGACTTCATTTAATTTTTTAATCGTTGAAGTTAATTTGATATTATCTAGCGTTAGATTTTCAGTTACGGATATCGTTTTAAAATAATCACTAAATCCTAAATAAGATATCTTAACAAGATAATTCCCCGCAGCAACATTTTCAATCTTAAAATTGCCGTTCTCATTTGTTGTTGTTCCTTTTATAAAAACTGAATCTTTATTAAGGATAATTATTGAAGCCCCAATGGCAGGCACATTTTTTTGTTCTGTAATTTTTCCTTCAATAAAATAAATTTGGGAAAAAACAGGAACAGAAATAAGCATCAAGAATAAAATTATTTTATGGGAACGGTACATGCTGCCTGCTCGATTAAACTCTAATGCCAATGATCAAAATATCATCAACCTGTTCAAATGCTCCTTTCCACTCGCTTATATTATTAACAAGCAAATTTTCCTGCTCTTGCATCGAGAGTTTTTGCGATGATATAAGAATATCCTGGAGCTGTTTGTATTTGAATTTTTTTCCTTTCGGTCCTCCAAACTGATCAGCATAACCGTCCGTAAAAATATAAAGTGTGTCGCCTTTTTGTAATTCAACTTTATGATTAGTAAAATTTTTTGCATCACCTTTATAAAGTCCGATGGGTTGCTTATCTGCTTTAATTTCCATTAATACACCGTTTCTGATATGCCATAGCGGATTATTGGAGCCCGCAAACTCAACAGTATTGTTTTTTTCATCGAAAGAAAGAAGCGCTATATCCATTCCGTCTTTATTGTCACTGTCGTTTTGTTTCAGCGATGTGATCACTTGCTCACGAAGCAGATTTAATATTTGGTCCGGAGAAGTAATGCCATTTGAATTAACGATCTCATTCAAAAACGCATTACCGATCATGCTCATGAAAGCACCCGGCACTCCGTGGCCTGTACAATCGGCAGCAGCAATAATTTTTTTAGAATTTTTTTCAGAGAACCAATAAAAATCTCCGCTTACAATATCACGCGGCTGGAACAATACAAAGGCTTCCGGAAATAATTTATATTTAACTTCCTTCGAAGGAAGAATCGCTTCCTGAATGCGTTTCGCATAGGTAATTGAATCGGTGATATCTTTATTCTTTTCTTCAACCAGCTTTTTTTGTTTTTCAATAATGGTATTGGCTTTTTGCTTTTGTTTAAATCCTCTCCAAATAAATAACACTAATAATAATGCAAAAGTAAATCCTACTATGAAAGCATTACGCTGAAATTCTTTTTGTTTCGATTCAACTTCCTGCTTTTCCAATTGCGATTTTTGGGTTTCAATTTCTTTGTCTTTTTCCAATGTTTTGTACTTTACCTCAGCTTCCTTTATTAAGGTCTGGCTCTTTTCGTTCATGCTCTTTTTCGCCACTTCATACCTGTTTTCGGAAGCAAGAAATGCATTTTTAAAATCGCCCGTTTCTTTGTAAGTATTTTTTAATTCCAGGTACGCCCAACTCAACAGAGACTCTTGTTTATTTCTCTTTATCATCGCTAACCCTTCATTTAACATTTTCAGCGCTTTTTGATATTGTCCATCTCTCCTGTAATTACCGCCAACACTTAGCAATGAACTCATCACGCCATCGCTGTCTGCTATTTGTTTTGAGATTTCGATTGATCGCAATCCTATTTTTAAGGCTTCAGTATAATTTTTCAGATCCGAGTAAAGACTGGCATCAATCTCAAGTGCCCATTTTTCAAGCATCAGATTTTTTCTTTCGCGGGAAAATTTTATCGATTTATCTATAAAGAATCTTGCTGAATCAGTTTTTCCCATTTTCAGATACGTATCTCCTATTCTTGTATATGATAAACCAATATCTCTCTCGAAATTCAATTCAAAACTGAGCTTTAATCCTTTTTGAAAATAACTTAACGCTAATGTTTTATCTTTGGATACATATATTAAGCCAAGCAGCTGATATATCCTCTCAATATTTTTTTTCATGCCGAGTTTTTCCGCAAGTGTGAGAGCTTCAAAAAATTGGGGCATTGCTTTATCCTGGTCGCCCATTTTTGCATTGCACCACGCTAAATTAATGAGCGCGTTAACCTTTAATGAGTCTAATTTAGAATTTATCGCTTCCTTTAATGCTATATTCCCATAATTTAAAGCGCTGTCTAAAATCGAATTATTAAAATAAACCATCTCGAGTTGATTAGCAGAAAGGCTCTTATAGTCTATGTAATTCTTAATGATGGCTATATTGTAAAGTTTTTTTAGAACATAAATAGAAGTATCAGTTTGAATACTTTTAAAAAGTTCGCCCTTAAAAAGAAGCGATTTACAAAGTGTACGGGTATCTAATGGCGGCACTGACCGAAGAATTTTGTTGATGCTATCCATCCGGTTTTTTTGCGCTTTTAAAGAAAGTGTGGCTGTAAATAAAATACCTAAAAAAAGAACTGTTTTAAATACAATCCCTGATAAATAAAAATATGGTCTTGAAAAATAAATAATGGTGTGATTTTTAATATTAAACTCTAACACCTATTACACAAACGTCGTCTACCTGTTCGTGTTTGCCCCGCCAGCTTACAAATGCTTCTTCTAAAAGATCGTGCTGGTCATCCATACTCGTATGAGCAATTGATTGAATTAATTTTTGAAGTTTTTTAAATTTAAATTTCTTACCGCTTTCGCCGCCAAATTGATCTGAATAACCATCCGTTAATACATAAACACAGTCGCCCTTTTGTAATTGTATAGTGTTATCCGCAAAAATTTTGAAACCGCCAACGTAACCCCCAATGGAGTGCTTGCTTGGTTTGTATTCTGTCAATTCGCCATTCCTGATCAATAATAACGGTCTGTGAGCACCGGCAAATTGCAGCATCATGTTTTTTGGATAATAAGCGCAAAGTGCAATATCCATACCATCATTAGAAGAGTGATCTGAACTTTTGTTCAGCATTGCTCTTAATTTTTCATCCAAAATTGTAAGTACTTGTGCCGGACTTGTTACATTCTGATCTTTTATAACCTGTCCCATTAAATCGTTACATATTAACGACATGAACGCCCCCGGTACACCATGCCCGGTACAATCAGCCGCCGCAAAAACAGTAACGCCATCTTTAAATGTTTCAATCCAGTAAAAATCACCGCTCACAATATCTTTAGGTTTGTAATACACGAAACTTTCAGAGAATGGCTGCTTCAATATATCCGCATCAGGCATTAGAGCTAACTGAATTTTTTTTGCGTACTTAATACTATCGGTGATGTCTTTATTTTTTTCTTCAATGATCGCTTTCTGACTAATAACTTCTTCCGTTCTTTCTCTTACTTTATCTTCTAAGTTTTCATACAAGTTTGCATTATCCAGCGCAATGGCAATTGAGAGCGCCAAGTTTCTCAAAATATTAATTTGATATTCTGAATAAGCATCCTTTGAAAAACTTTGAACAGTTAATACACCGATTTTTTTGTCTTTAGTAAATAAAGGCAAATAAATTAATGATTCGGGTGATTTACCGGCAATTGGTGCCTTTTTTACTTTAAGATATTTTGAATATTCAACCGGGTTATCGTTAATGATGATTTCTTTTTCATTATCGAAACACCAAACAGCATATCGGTCTTTATCATCAATATAGAATTCGAAAAAATCCATTCTCTCGTTACGCTCGATAAATCCGGAGAATTGCAAGCTTCTTGTAATTGGATTGTATAAACCAATTCCAAATGATTCAGAACTCATTAAATTATTAATATTCTGATATAATTTAGAAACAATTGTTTCAACTGATAATGAAGCAGAAATATCTTTTGTGATCTGTGCAATTAGTCTTGTGTCCTGAAAATTTTTCTCAAGCTGTTCTTTTTGTTTTGTTACTTCAACTGTACGCTCAATAACACGCTCTTCCATATTTTCATATAACGATGCGTTATCAAAAGCAATACCTATATGAACAGCAAGATTTTTTAAAATATTCACCTGATATTCTGAATAAGCGCCTTTATTAAAACTCTGAACCGTTAAAACACCAATCTTACCGTTTTTTCCATGAATCGGTAAAAATATCATCGACTCAGTATCTTCACCTTGTATTGCATTATAAAGTGTTTTAATATACTTAACGTGTTCCACTTCATAATCGTTAATGAAAATCTCTTTATCATTATTAAAACATACAACAGCTAAAGTATCCTCTTCAAGTGCATACGAAAAGTCGTCCAGTTTTTTTCCTTTTTCCATGGTACCGGAAAAAACAAGTTTTTTTAAATCCTGTTTATAAATAGCCACAGCGAAAACGGAGGCATCCATAAGTGCATTCACATTCGTGTAAACTTTTTCAATAATTTCGCTTATCGAAAGTGTTGACGTAATGTCTTTACCAATTTGTCCAAGTAATTTTGTATTCTGATAAGTCTTTTCTACTTCTTCTTTTTGTTTCACAACTTCCAAGGTCCGCTCTTTTACTTTCTCCTCGAGATTTTGGTACAGACTTGCATTATCCAAAGCAATGCCTATGGATACAGCCAAGTTTTTTAAAATATTTAAATGATACTCTGTATAAACATTTTTATTATAACTCTGAACTGTAATAACTCCAATTGCTTTTTCTTTCGAATAAATTGGTAAATACAAAATAGAAGCCGAATCTTTTCCTGAAGCCGGTGCCTGCGTTGATGTTATGTATTTAGAATACTCCGTTATGTAATCGTTAATGAAAATTTCACGTTTTTTTGTAAAACAAATGGCGGCTATACGGTTGGGATCGCTCGACGAATAACCAAAATCCGGCATCAATTGGTCGTTCTCAACAAAACCTTTGAATTCAAGCATTCCGTTTTGCGGATTAACAATTCCGATACCAAAACAGTCAGCTTTCATTAACTTATTTACGTTTTGATAAACTTTAGAAATAATAGTTTCAACCGATAATGACGAACTTATATCTTCCGCAATTTGTCCGAGTAAGCGTGTGTCATTATAATTTTTTTCTATTTCCTGGGTACGTTCTTCTACTCGTTGCTCAAGATTATTGTAAAGCGATGCGTTATCAATGGCAATTGCCACATAAACACTCAGGTTTTTTAAAATTTGCAAATGGTAATTGGTGTAAGCGTTAGGTACGTAACTT
This sequence comes from Bacteroidia bacterium, assembly GCA_035567575.1. Taxonomy (GTDB): domain Bacteria; phylum Bacteroidota; class Bacteroidia; order B-17B0; family Aurantibacillaceae; genus JAHEYG01. Next base: position 18,215 of record DATMPR010000370.1, on the reverse strand, counting down.
TGAACCGTGATCACGCCGATCTTTTTATCGTTCTGCGTTACCGGAACGTAAATAATGGATTCAGGATTTTTACCTTCTTTCGCTTCAAAATCTTTTACCTTTTTGCTTTTTACAAATTCCTCACTGAACGAATTGATAATATAATCCTGCTGCGAAGTATAACACCACACAGCCGGACGGTCAATATCTTTTAAATTATATGAATAAGGCAGCAAATGTTTCTTTTTTTCGATCGTAGCCGGGAAAACTATCTCGTTAGATTTTTCCCTGAAGATGCCAATGCTAAAACAAGTTGCATCCATTAAGGTATTAAGATTCTCATAAACTTTATCAATAATTTCATTTATTGAAAATGTAGTGGAGATATCTTTACCTATCTGGCTAAGTATTCGGGTATTTTCGTTGGCTTTTTCCAAAGCTTCTTTTTGCTTCACAACTTCCAAGGTCCGCGCTTTTACTTTCTCTTCCATGTTTTCGTAGAGAGAAGCATTTTCAAGAGCAATAGCTATATAGGAGGCCAATGATTTTAAAATATCGAGATGATGTTCTTTATAAGCAAATTTTTCAAAGCTTTGAATGGTCACAACTCCCAACACCCGTTCACCTATCATAATGGGATAAAAAATAAGAGAGTGCGGAAGATCGCCGCTAACAACACGAATTTGCTTAACATACTTGCTGTATTCTGTCAGGTTATCATTTAAGAAGATCTCTTTTTTATGTTTAATGCACCAAACAGAATAATTATCATCGTCGTTCATTGAAATGCTGGCGATGTTCGAATATTTTTTGCCGCGTTCCATTCCATATTTATAATCTACAACATTACGAACAGGGTCATACAAACGGATACCAAAGCAGGCAGCATCCATTACCTTGCCAACATAATTATTTAATTTGTCGAAAATCTCTTCGAAATTTAAAGTAGAAGTGATCTGTTGTCCGACTTCGCTTAACAGTTTATTGTTGTGATAAGCTTTTTCAATTTCTTCTTTTTTTGCTACAACTTCTTTTGTTCGTTCGGCAATTGTATTTTCCTGAACTTCGTATAACCTTGCATTTTCCAGTGCAATAGCTGCATAAGCAGCAAGATTCCGCAATATATTAACCTGGTATGAGCTGTATGCTTTATGTTTAAAACTTTGAACGGTTATTACTCCCATTGCAGAGTCTTTGTAAATCAATGGCAAATAAATAATCGACTCAACCCGTTTGCCTGCTAACGGAGCTTTAGAATCGCTGCTGTATTGCAGTATGTCTTTTTCGTAATTATTAATGATGATCTCTTTTCGCTTATTAAAACAAAATGCAGTTAAACGCTCTTCATCTTTTAAGTCGTAAACAATATTTTCGAATTTATCGTCCCCCTCAATATACAAAGGGAAAATAACCGAATTTTTCTCCGGTTTATGCAATCCTATCCCGAAACCTGCCGCATCCATTAAAGAATTTACGTGACCATAAACAGTTTCAACTATTTTTGCTACTGAATGGTGAGAAATGATCTGTTGGCCAATTTCGCCCAGCAACACAAGATTATCAGAATAACTTTCAAGTTCTTTTGCTTTTTCTTCCAGCACCAATTTTTCTGCCTGTGATTGCAGCATTTTATGTTGAAGCTCAACACTCTTAATTAATTGATTCGTTTTTTCATTGCGAACTTCTTCGCGCGTTGTTTGAAATATTTTATAGTACTTAATACATTCAGCCAGATTTCCATTTTTTTCATGCAGCTCAGCTAACTTTTCGCTGGCTTTATAAACTCCTTCTTTTGAATTTATGCTTTCTGCAAGCTTAAAGGATTGTTCGAGGTAATTAATACTTTCGGTAATGTCGTTTTTATCAATTAATAAACATCCAATATTAAAAAGAGTAATTACTTCGCCTGATTTAAATCCTAATTCACGGCGTATTTTTAAACTCTCGTTAAACTTTGCAAGTGCTTCATCATATTTTTTAGTAGCTGAATAAGCGCGCCCGATACCATCTAAAACAAAACCGAAACCTTGTTTGTCACCCGATTCAGAGCAAATGGCAGCACTCTTATTAAAACATTCTAACGCTAAATCACTTTTTTTTAAGTTAAGGTAAGTTTCTCCTAAACCACCCAACACTTTTGCGTAAATTTCTTTATCCTTATGTTTGATGCAAAACTTTTCGCTTTCCAAAAGTACATTCAGTGCCTTATCGTTTTGCTCGATAGAATAATAAACAGTTCCTAAACCATTAAGACCATTCGCCATTCCAATTTCATTACCAATAGTGTTATTTACATTATAACATTCGTTATAATATTTAATTGCAGAATCATAATCCGAAAGATACTCAAAGCTAACACCAACATAATAACAAGTTTCCGCTTCGTTAGTTTTATCATTAATTTCTTTAAAAATTGAGATAGCATCAAAACTATATTTGATTGCTTCTTCATTTTTCGAAATCCAAATATTCGCAGTGCCTAATGTTTTTAAAGCAAGTGCAATTCCTTTTTTGTAATTAAGTTGTTTTGATTTTTCGAGAGCTTTAGTGCTAAGCTCAATTGATTTGTATGCATCTTTACGGTTAATTCCCCAAGCTTCTTTATTAAGCTTGTCTATTTCCGTTGTATCGGTATGTTCTAAAGTAACTTGCATGCAATTACCTAAGATACGGGAATTTTCTTACAAAAAACAGAATCAAAAACCTATTTAAATTACTGATTTACAAGTAATTAAATTCTAAAAAATAGATTGCATAAAAAAGCCCCTATGTATTTATCCATAAGGGCTAAAATAAAATATTTATAATTTTATGCGTTGACCGGTTCTTCCATATACGCTTCAATTGGCGGACATTGACAAACTAAATTTCTGTCACCATAAGCATTATCAACTCTTGCAACACTTGGCCAGAATTTATTTCCTTTCACCCATTTTAACGGGAAGGCCGCTTTTTCGCGTGAATAAGATTTTGTCCAATCATCGCTCACAACTAATTTTATAGTATGTGGTGCGTTTTTAATTACGTTATCAGTTTTGTCGTATTTACCGTCAATGATTTCTTGTATTTCTTTTCGGATAGAGATCATTGCTTCACAAAAACGATCTAACTCTGCTTTATTCTCGCTCTCAGTTGGCTCTACCATCAAAGTATTTACAACGGGGAAAGCAACTGTAGGTGCATGAAAACCATAATCCATTAAACGTTTTGCAATATCAGCAACCTCTATTCCACTCGCCATTTTAAAATCGTTACAATCTAAGATCATTTCGTGTGCACAGCGCCCACTCTTACCGGTATATAAAATTTTATAATGATCTTTTAAAACTTCCTTCATGTAATTAGCATTAAGAATTGCAGTTTTAGTTGCATCTGTAACTCCGGTACCGCCTAACATTTTTATATAACCATAAGAGATCAATAATATTAATGAACTTCCAAATGGCGCTGATGATACTGCAGAAATTCCTTTTTCACCACTCGTATTAATAATCGGATGCGACGGTAAATACGGAACTAATTTATCAACTACTCCAATTGGTCCCATGCCGGGACCGCCGCCGCCGTGCGGAATTGCAAATGTTTTATGCAAGTTCAAGTGACAAACATCTGCGCCAATATTACCCGGACTAGTCAAACCAACTTGTGCATTCATGTTTGCGCCGTCCATGTAAACTAAGCCGCCATTCTCGTGAATTATTTTTGTAATTTTTTTAATTCCTTCCTCATACACACCGTGTGTACTGGGATATGTAACCATTAAACACGAAAGATTATTTTTATTTTCTTCTGCTTTTTGTTTTAGATCTTTTATGTCGATGTTCCCTTTATTATCACATTTCACAATTATAATATGCATCCCTGCCATTGCTGCGCTTGCGGGGTTTGTTCCGTGTGCTGATTGTGGAATTAATGCAACGTTACGGTGTTTATCTCCTTTGTCGATGTGATATGCGCGAATCACCATTAAACCGGCGTATTCACCTTGGGCGCCTGAGTTAGGCTGCATACTCATTTTTGCAAAGCCTGTGATGTTACTTAGATCTTTATCCAGTTCTTTTATGATCTGCAAATAGCCTTTGGCTTGTTCAACAGGAACAAACGGATGCATGTTTGCAAATTCAGGCCATGTTAATGGCAATAATTCCGCTGCTGCATTTAGTTTCATTGTACAGGAACCTAATGCGATCATGCTGTGTACCAATGACAGATCTTTATTTTCTAAACGTTTAATGTAACGCATCATTTCTGTTTCGCTGTGATACGAATTAAAAACCGGGTGTTGTAAATAAGCGGACTTACGATCGGCGAAGCTTCCTTTTATTTTTGATTGGAAGTTTGGAGCATCTTTGTTTTCGCGTTTGTGATCAATTGCATTCGAGAAAATAGTTAAGATATCCAAAGCGTCATTCAAGCCGACTGTTTGATCTAATGATAAACTAACAGTAGAATCATTTACAATTCTGAAATTAATCTCGTTTTTCTCTGCGAGCTCTTTTATTTTTCCTGCGTTGGTTGATGAAGGAAGTTTTACAGTGATCGTATCAAAAAATAATTTATTGGTAATAGTGTAACCCATTCCTTTTAATTCTTCAGCAATATAATTTGTAAAACCGTGAACATGATCAGCAATTGCTTTTATTCCGTTTGGTCCGTGATACACCGCGTACATACTTGCCATGATTGCAAGAAGAGCTTGTGCTGTACAAATATTTGAGGTTGCCTTATCGCGTTTAATGTGTTGCTCGCGTGTTTGTAATGCCATTCGTAATGCAGGATTTCCTTCTGCATCAATACTCACGCCAATAATTCTGCCGGGAATTAAACGTTTGTAATCTTCTCTGCAAGTAAAAAATGCTGCGTGCGGTCCGCCGTAACCTAGAGGCACACCGAAACGTTGAGAATTACCAACAACACAATCTGCACCCCACTCGCCCGGAGGAGTTAATAATGCTAATGCTAACAGATCGGAAGCAACAGCGACTTGAATTTCTTTTGCTTTCGCATCCTGAACAAAAGTTTTATGATCGTTCACTTCACCGTTAATATCAGGATACTGAATTAAAACTCCGAAAAAAGAATCATCTAATTTCACAGCGTTTGCATCACCAACAACAACTTCAATTCCTATAGGAGCTGAACGTGTTTTGATGACATCAATAGTTTGCGGGAAACAAGTATTACTTACGAAAAATTTATTTGCGTTTTGTTTATTCTTGCTGCGGTTGTTGTGAAACATGAATACCGCTTCCGCCGTTGCAGTTGCCTCATCTAATAAAGATGCATTTGCAATTGTCATGGCGGTTAGATCCATTACCATGGTTTGGAAATTTAATAACGCTTCCAAACGGCCTTGTGCAATTTCTGCCTGATATGGCGTGTAAGCGGTATACCAACCCGGATTTTCTAAAACATTACGCTGAATAACTGCCGGCATAATATTATGATTATACCCTAAACCAATATAAGAACGAAATAATTTATTCTTTTTGCTGAGCGCTTTTAAGTGTTTGTGATATTGAAACTCGGTCATGGCCGCAGCCACTTTCAAAGGTTTTTTTAAACGGATGCCCGAAGGAACGGTTTGTTCTATTAATTCATCAACTGAAGAAACACCAATTTTTTGGAGCATTTCTTTTACTTCATTTTCGCGGGGGCCGTTGTGGCGTGACACAAATGTATCCATAGTAAAGCGGGTTTTAAAAAGAGGAACAAATTTAATAAAATTGAGGGTTTTTCCCCCGAAAAAGCAAGTTTTTTAGAGGAATTTGGCTTAAAAATGTAAACAGGCTGTTAATTACTTTTCGTCACGTCCTTTAATTCGGCCATCACACTATTTTCACAGCCTTCCCGCTGAGGAATTCTTAATTTGCGGTAAGTGAACTTTATAGACAAACCGTCAATGTCAAAACTTTTATCAAGAGCAGGATAAGGAACAAGTATTACCCCCGGACCGGCGGCTTTTATGATGACTACAGTTCCACAAGTGCCATATTTATGCGAAACTGTACCTAAGGTTAAATTATTATCTGCCATCGGAGGCCTTGTATTAACTGCCTCCGGTTTTTTCGTCTTGCAAAGCGAAAACAAGATCACAACAACGAGAGAAAATAAACCGGCTCTCAGCATAAAAATTAATTAATTACAACTTTCACCACTTTCTGAAACTTTTCGTTTCCAATTCTCACAAGATAAGTTGCTTTTGCAAAACAGGAAACATCAAATGTTGTTTCGAGTGAATTGTTATTTGGAGTTATTTTTTTGCCGACAATTAATTTTCCCATAACGTCAAATATATCAACTTGCATTTCGTTATCATTTGGCAATCTAACGCCTTTAATATTTAAATTATTTTCATTTTGAAAAACTAAAAGATCAGGTTTCACAGTCAGATCCGTTAATCCTGTTGTTACATTTGGAATTTGCCACGAAAAAATTCTTGTCTTCGCCCCGCTTAAAATATATTCACCTGTATGCCAAAACGTAATTCCATCCGGATCTAATGAGGTTTGTGAATAATCACCGTAACGGTTAAAACCGGTTTGCGATGTTGTTCCTGCAATTGCAGTTGTTTCAGTGTATGTCATTAATCCCAATGGATCACTCGCATTTCTTCCGGTGTAACGCAACGATGGATAAACTGTTCCGCTCGAAACAGCATACGCCATTGCAATACTTCCGTTATCATCCATTGCTATACTCGCCATCCATCTGTTATGTAAATCAGGGGCATAAGTTCCTTCCTGATAAATACTCCAAACATTTGTACTTGTGTTTTGTCTTAGCTCATACCAACGTATCCCAACTTGTTTTGTAGTTGTATCCACAATTACGGCATTATTAAGCACAACACTATTATAACCAACCCATCTTCTATATTGAGCCCGGTACATAAATACATCCGAAATAGCATCTAGTTTTTGTGCGGTTCCCGGTTGCGAAACATCATCCCAGGTTGCAGTAAAGCTTACATTAAATGGTGTGGTTGGTAAATTCTGATCTAAAATTAAAGTTGAATTGCTCGGTGTAATCCAATCAGTAGTAAATTTAAAAATATGTATTTGATCAATTCCCCCTACCGACCAGGTATCATCTTCATAAATAAATAACGGACAAGGCGTACCATAAGGAGGTAGTACTCCATCTGCATCAGCCGGCAGCGCTGAAAAAAATCCGTTATTAGAAACAGAAGGTGTAATTAGAGAAATCATTCCTGCAGAAGGATTCCCTGCTAACATTTTTGTTCTGTCGAATACCGCTAATTTTACGGGTGAATTTAAATTAGCAGTGCAATAATATCCGTCGGCCCAAATTGAAAATTTCGGATAATCAGGGAAATTTCCAGGGTCGACGACAAATGTATAAGTATAATAGGCACCGGAAGGATTTGAAGATGTTGAAATAGCAACTAAAATTTTATCGGCACCATTAAATTGCTGAATAAACCAACGGTCGGCATACTTATCATACAGTACAATCGGATCACCATCATCTGTACTGCCGGTCCAAAGTGAACTTAAACTTAACGGACCGGTAAGAAGCGTTCCTGTTTTATCATATACTGAATATAACAAATTTACTGCTTGCACAAAATTTGAAGTACCTGCTGCGCCTGTTGGATCAGGAGGATCCGCATTACCTGTAGTACCTTGCCAATTCACAATTGGAGAAGATAATGCTTTAGTTCCCATGTTTGATTGAGCAACAGGATCAACAACAAATTGCATCGGTTTTTTATACTTCTGATGTGGTTTTCTTCTGATTTTAATTTCCTCTTTTTCGGAATCCTCCATATCAATTTCTTTAGCTACGGGCATTTCGCTTAATGGTTTAGAAATAGCAAAGCCATTGCAAGGCTGATATTTTATAACAACTCCTTCAACTTTTTGGGCTTTCGACATCAAAGATAAAGCCATGCAGATCACTATAAATTTTATTTTCATTTTTGTAAAATTGTTATTACTAAGTAACACATTTTTATTTAATAAATCAAATGCTTTTGATACCTTAGTAGCTGTATCTTTTAATAATGTATAAAAAGCTTTTAACTTCCTTATTTTTAGTTGTTTTTTGTGCGCCTGTTTGTTTTTCACAGCAAAAGGACACTATTATTTTAATGAATGGAAATCTGGTAGTTGAGCAGGTAATTGATACCCTTTTTGGGTCTGTTACTTCATACGACACAAAACATCCGAAGAAGAAATTGAATTATGAATATGATGATGTTTATGGCGTATTTTATGCAAATGGTTCAAAAAAATATTTTTACAGGGAAGATACAGCCCGCTCCATGTGGTTTACCAGAGATGAAATGGGATATTTTGTGAAAGGTGAGCGCGATGCCCGTAAAGGTTTTAAAGCAAATGGCGCCCTGACCGGCGGCGGAATTATTGGTTTTATTAGCGGAGCGTCGGGTACTTTTTTCGCGCCTCTAGCTCCATTTGGTTTTATGGCACTCACCGGAATTACAAAGATCAAAATAAAACATAAAACAGTTTCAAATCCAAATTACATTGACAGTGATGCGTATATTTTAGGATACGAACGGACAGCACGTTATAAACGAAAAATAAAATCAATTATCGGCGGAGTAGTTGGTTTAGGTTTAGGCTATGCGTTTTATGGAATTTTTCATAATTCCTATCCAACAGAATATCAAAACGGAAAATTTATTTATAAATGATCATGCAAAAAAAAGTTTTATTATTAGGAAGCGGAGAGTTAGGTAAAGAATTGGTTATTGCTTTGCAAAGGCTCGGACAATATGTAATTGCAGTTGATAGTTACGAAGGCGCGCCCGCCATGCAAGTAGCACACACATTTGAAGTCATAAGCATGTTAGATGGTGATGCACTCGATAAAATTGTTGCAAAACACAAACCGGATCTAATTGTTCCGGAAATTGAAGCCATTCGCACTGAACGTTTTTACGATTATGAAAAACAAGGCATAACAGTTGTACCGAGTGCAAAAGCCGCTAATTTTACAATGAACCGCAAAGCTATACGTGATTTGGCAGCGAAAGAATTAAAATTAAAAACCGCCAATTATCAATACGCTACAACACTCGAACAATTTACAAAAGCAGTAAAAGAAATTGGAATTCCATGCGTTGTAAAACCTTTAATGAGCAGCAGCGGTAAAGGACAAAGTCTTGTTAAAACAGAAAGTGATATCGAGAAATCATGGAACTACGCCATGGAAGGTTCGCGCGGCGATTATAAAGAAGTAATTATTGAAGAGTTCATAAAATTCAATTCTGAAATAACTTTGCTTACAGTTACGCAAAAAAATGATAATACTTTATTTTGTCCGCCAATTGGTCACCGGCAAGAACGCGGCGATTATCAGGAGAGCTGGCAGCCTTGTGCTATTAACGCTAAAGATCTAAAAGACGCACAAGATATGGCTGCACAAGTAACAAAAGCATTAACAGGCGCAGGAATTTGGGGAGTAGAATTTTTCTTAACTGATAAAGGTGTTTATTTTTCTGAACTTTCTCCCCGTCCGCACGACACCGGCATGGTGACGTTAGCAGGCACACAAAACTTAAGTGAGTTTGAATTACACGCACGCGCCATTTTAGGTTTACCAATTCCGCATATTACAATGGAAAAAGCCGGCGCATCAGCGGTTGTTCTTGCATCACAAAATGGAGCAGTAAAATCTTATAATGGTGTTGAGAAAGTTTTAAGCAATGAAAAAACAGATGTAAGAATTTTTAATAAGCCAACAACACGACCATACAGAAGAATGGCTGTTGTATTAACTTATGATAAAGTTGGAACAGATGTGAATGTTATAAAACAAAAAGCAATTGATCTTGCGAAACAAATAAAAATAGAATATGCAGCAGCACCTCAGACTGCCTGAAGCGCTGCACTTCTAATCACATTTGATCCAATTAGAATTTTATTTTTCTAATCTAATTCATCATCCCCGCGTTTAGGGGTTTCTTTTTTGGTTTCTGGTTTTACAGGCTTTTTCATTTCCTTTTTGTACCACATTTCATCCCTGTGCTTTCCAAGGTTCAATACGCTTGTTGAATTCACACATTCTCCTTCTCTAAGCGTATATTTTTTTCCATTGGTCAATATTACAGTACCATCGGGTTTAACGCATGAACCATCTTTAAATGTGACCTCCTTTTTTATGGTTATTCCATTGTGTTCCACAACCGTTTTACCATTTAAACTCTTTACGCAATAATTATCGGTACCACTGCCCGGATTATGCGCCGCTACATTCAATGCCATCATTGCCGCAGCTATTGTTACCATTAGTGTTTTCATTTTAAATTTGTTTTTAACTATTAATTCTAAAACAAACCTTATGCCAACATTTGTATCCATTCTTCTTAATTAATTATCAAAAAATAAGCCTATCTTTGTTATAGACAAAACCACAAAAACTATTGGTGTATTCAGAATGAAAAAGTTTTTTTATATTTTTTTTACAATTAACACCGTATTTTTATGCGCTCAGGAAAGTGTTGTTAAGTTTCCTGAGCATTTATTAAAGACACAAATTGTCAATTTGAGAAACGGCGATTCATTATGGTACTACCAATGTCATACAGATGTAGCTGCCCAACAATTTGTAAAAACAAACGGAGAAGTGATCACCTGTAATAAAAAACCAATAAGCATAACTGAAAAATTTGTTGTGAAAAATGAAGATGGTAAATATCATCTGAAATATTACACTTCTACTTATAGTAACATGCCTAACCGAAAATTTGCTTACTTAAAATTAGTTGAGAAAAGCTATTGGGATTTTAAACTCGCAAAAGATATTTATTTAAACGAACACGACGTATTGATGTTTGCCGCGATTGAAAATAAAAGTCACGAAACTACGGAATACGATTTCCCAATAAATAAATATAATACCAATGCGCTCATCATCACCAATAAAAAAATAATGAAGCACGTTGTTGTAGAAGGAAATTATTTATTGAAGAAAAATTTAGAGGGTTTGAATTAATGAAAAAACTATTTATCCTTATAGCATTCCCTTTCATTCTTAATTCCCAAACCGCGGTTGAAGGAAAAGTTGTGAAAGATTCAACGCAGGCAAAAATTACCATCGTTGGAAGATCAAAAGAAGAAGCCAAACAATTAATCGAAAGTTTGCGTGATCGCATTAATTCGGGTGAAAGTTTTAGTGAATTAGCTATGCAATATAGCGATGATCCCGGCTCTGCAAAAAAGGGTGGAATGTTACCTCCATTAAAACGAGGACAAATGGTTCCTGAATTTGAAGAAGTAGTTTATAGTTTAAAACCGGGAGAAATTTCTGATGTGTTTGAAACAAAATATGGTTTTCACTTTGTACAGTTGATGAACCGCGATGGAGAAACACGTGTTGCACGGCATATACTTGTAGCGGTAAAATAAATTTTTAAAAATATTATGAAAAAAACTACAAAAATAATTTCCACTGTATTAATGGTATTGGCTTCATTGTCACTTGCAGGCAGTGCTGTTATGAAATTAACAGGTTCGCAACAAGTAATTGACGGACTTGGAAAAGCAGGTTTGGGAAATTACATTATGTTTATTGGTATTATTGAATTAGTTTCGGTAACACTTTTTCTGATCCCTAAAACATTTAAACTTGGCTTTCTTCTTTTGTGCTGTTATTTGGGCGGCGCAACTTCAATTGAATTAGCAACGGGTCAGGCTCCATCAGCCGCTATTTTTCTTGCCATAATTTGGGTTGCGGTTTATTTGCGTAACAAAGCGATGTTCGTTCACCAGCCGGTAAAAACACAAAATATAATTACCTGATCTTATTTTACGGATTTTTTATGTGTCTCAACGTGATGTCGTAATTGCGATTTCAGCGTTGCTAAATATTCTTTCAGATCCTCACTATAAATTGTTTTTTCCTTCGTTTCGGTTATTACTAAAGGTGTTTCACTTAAATATTTATAGAGTTCAGGATATTTTGTTTCAATTTCAGTAGTGATCTGAATTATTTCCTGCATTAAATTATTGAGAGTCTTCATTTTTTCAAAAAATTAAAATTTTACAAAAATTATAATTGCGATCCGCCGTCATCCTGAGCTTGCCGAAGGGCTGCCTACTGTTTAACCTCAACACTCACTTTTTCAACGTCTCCGTTCATTGGCGGAACAAGTTTCGTAACTTTTACGTGGAGAGTTTTTATTCCTTTTAAATCAGATTTTATTTTATCGAAAATACGCTGACAAACTTGCTCAATTAATTTTGAACGTATTGCCATTTCAGCTTTTGCGATCCCGTAAACCGCGCAGTAGTCAATTGTTTTTTGTAAGTCATCGGTTTTAGCAGCTTCGGTAAAATCGGTTGTTATATAAACATCCACAATATAATTTCCGCCAATTTTAGCTTCTTCTTCTAAACAGCCATGATAAGCGTAAAGTTTTATTCCTTCAATATTTATACAGTGTTGCATTAGAATCCTAAACCATCTTGTCCGCTCATATCCTGATTGTTTCCTTTTTTACCGCGGTTCTTAAAGATAGATGAATCGAATTTTCCAAACAAATAACTCACGGTAAATTTCAAATACCGCGTTTCGCGCCGGCGTGATAAAGTTTGCGTGTAAAAATCCGTAGTTAATTGAGTACCCATACGCTTTGTATTAAACACATCGCTTAACGTTAAATTAAATACCCACTTTGTACTTATCATTTTATTTAATGAGATATCCATAAAATAATATGGGTTGGTCCAGCCATTAATAATAACTTTAGGTGCCTCGTATGTACCATTTACCTGTGCTGTTAATTGCCATGGCAAGCTGTAACTTAAAGTTATTTTACCTTTATAGCTCCAACCCTTGGTAACCGAAGGTGGTAAATTATTAATATAACCACTGGTTAAGTAAACATAAAACACATCAACGTTAGCGGTGGCCGTTAGTTTTTTAAAGAATGTATAGCGTAATGTATTTTCCATTCCATAACGAATACTGTTTTTACCATTTACAAAAGTATTTACCAAAATGGTAGAATCAATTGCAGAAGGATATGCAGCGTTAGTAATTGGCTGTTCAGAATAACGCCCATATAGCGATACCAGCCAATTTCCTTTCTCAAAAAGGTTGTTATAATTAATTTCCGCAATATTAATAAACTCCGGCTTTAAAGCGGGATTACCAATGCGGTAATTCTTTTTATCGCTAAACATTACAAAAGGCATAGCCTGAAAAAAATTAGGCCTTTCGATCTTACGCGACACATTAAATTGTATCTCATGTTTTGTGCCAATTTTTTTACTTAAGTACAATCCGGGAAACAAACAATTCTTTATGGTGCTTAAGCTGCCCGGGTAATTATACAGAAAAGATTTATTTTTATCGGTAAGCGTACCTTTATAATACGTTTCCTCGACGCGCAATCCCGCCTGATAACCGATATCCCAAATTGTTTTACTAATGTAATTAACGTAGGCGGCATTTACCATATCATTAATTACATAACGGCTGCTCATAATGCTGTCTTTTTGATATGTATTGGAAAAATAATTGTAATCCGTTGTATTATTATAGCTTAAAGTATTTTTATTGTATGAACGCAAACCCATTTCGAGTTTTGATTTTTCATTTATCGGATTAACATAATCTACCTGAAAAACATATTGGCTGGCAGTACTTCCGCCATTATTATGCTGCATGGTTGGCGCAAACGGAAGGTCGTTACCGCTATTATCTTTATCAAAACTATTAAATTGATACCAGGATTTTGACAGGGAATAGTTATTATTCAGATCAATAGTTAATTCTTTTCCGACTTTTGGATATGTTTTTTTATACATTAACTGTGTTGTATAGTTTTTGAATCCCGAATTTTGATTGTTAATACGATATCCCTGCAACAATGGATCTTTATTTCCGGTTAGATAAGAATAATTCTGCAGATCGCTTGTTCCAAACTCGCCTGTAACAAAATTCTCGGCAAGCGTAATAGTATTTCTATTATTAATATTGTAATCCAAACTAAAACGGGCAAAGTTAAAAGCGTTTTTTTGTCGTGTAATATTATTCTGATTGAAATAATCAATAACAGAACCCTTATACAGATCAGAACGGTTGGTATAACCGTTATTATTATTAATACCCTGATTATAGGTGTACATTAATGATAAATTGAACGGACTTTCCTTAATGCTGATATTAGCCATTCCGCCGTAGCGATCACCTGTTCCGGCATTAGCCATAACCATACCGTTATAACCCGGTTTATTATTCTTTTTTAATACCACATTTAAAATCCCGCCGGTAGTTGATGCTTCAAATTTTACGGATGGATTTGAGATCACTTCAATACGGTCAATCTGATCGGCAGGAATTTGCTGAAGCGTTAATGTTGTTGGTTTACCGTCTACATAAATGGTCACTGCACTTTCGCGAAGCGTTACATTACCATCGGTATCAATAGAAATTGTAGGGATATTTTTCGCCGCATCCAAAGCTGTTCCGCCTTTAGCTGATAGATCTTTGTCAACATTATAAATTTTACGATCGACACCCATTGTGAAAGTAGCTTTCTCTGTTGTAACTTCAACTTCCTTCAGCATTTTCTCGTCGGGTTCCAATTTTATATCTCCAAGATCCTGATCGATCTTATTGGGCGGAACGATATAAACTTTTTGCTCGTAACTTTTGTAACCGATAAATGAAATTTTTAAACGATACCCGCCGTAAGCAGGTAAACCCTCAAGAGAGAAATCACCATTCTCTTTTGCCAGACCACCGGCAATTAAACTGTCTTTATTAAACCACAATAAAATTACAGAAGCATATTCGACAGGCTGTTTAGTTTTAGCATCAATTACTTTTCCGTAAAAGCGGCCAATATTCATATTCTTTGAATTTTTGAGCATTTTGCTCATATCCCCCCCTTGGGGCATTTGCGAAAAAACAGGACTGCAACTGAACAGAACTAGTGCTAATATTATAAGTGCATTTCTCATGACAAATCAGTGACAAATTTACTTAAGAAATTGCAATGTTTAAAAAAATAGTATGAGTGGTTCTAACGTAATTAGGGTGGTTTTTAGGAAGGCTTTAACCAATTTTAACAGGAGTATTATCGAATTAGAGTAATATTCCCCTTCTTAAAAGTTTCTTTACCGTTCTGGCATTTTATTTTTACGTAATAACCGAATACGCCGACATCAGCAGGATGGCCTTTGTAGTTTCCATCCCATCCTTCATTAATATCATAGGTTTCAAAAACTTTTTCTCCCCAGCGGTTATAAATAGCAAAATAAACTGTTGCAAGTTTATGTCCGCGCGCATACATTTTATCATTGTAACCATCCCCATTCGGAGTAAATGTATTCGGAATGAAGACATCAGTTTCAAAACAACCATCTTCAATTACATCAACTAAAACATGCAAGGTATCACTACACGGCCCGCGACTTATGACAACAGTATAAGTTTGTGTGTGCGGAGGCGTTGCGCTAACCGTATAACCATTTACAGGAGTAGTTGAATTCGGCGGATACCAGACTGCTGTTGCACCGGGACTCGCAGTTAAGGTTAATACAGTTGAACCACCTAATACAACCGTATCAGGATCAGCACCCACTGCTATTGGAATAGTTGAAAGCTGTGTAACCCCAACAGTGGTAACAAGCATAAACCTGCAAGTATCACCAATAGAGTTAGTATTTGTTATGATAACAGAATATTGTGTTGTGGTACTTGGCGTTGCAATCGGACTCGAGAAATTCGGATTACTTAAACTTCCACTTGGCGACCACTGATAAGCAAAACCACCGGTTGCATTTAAAGTTACAAAACCGCCTAAGCAAATAGTTTGAGTGGAGCTAACTGATATGGGAGGAGGTGTACCAACCGTTAGTACTTGAACAACCGTATCATAACAATTAAACGCGTTACCTGAAATTAAATTCACACTAAAAGTTCCTCCGGGATTGTAAAATTGATAAGGATTTTGCACAGTTGATGTTTGTGTATTGCCAAAATCCCAAAACCATTGTGTTATGCCGCTTGCAGATAGATCAGCGAAAGTTACGCCGCCGCCGCAAGGATTTATACTATACGTAAAATTAGCTGTCGGTTTTGGATTAACAGCAACCTGCGTTGTTAAAGTACGTGAACAACCCGTTACCGTATTTGTGATCGCGACTGAATAAATTGTAGTCACCGTTGGATTTGCCGCAGGGTTGGAGGACGTTGTATTACTTAATCCTGTTGCCGGTGTCCAGTTGTAACTTGTGCCGCCTCCGGCTTGCAGTCCACCTGATGAACCTGCACAAATTGTATTGGCTGTGACTGTAGGGACCAGAGTCGTAATGTTTACAGCTAACACAAGGCTATCCCTACAACCATAATTATTAACAGCTAAAAGTTGTGCCGTATAGCTGCCGGCCGTTGTGTAAGAATTTATAGGTGTATTAATTGTACTTGTTCCAATTGCTCCGCCTGGTTGAAAGGTCCACGAAAAATTGGTAAGCGTGCCTGATGTAGTTGCATTTCCATTATATTGTATGGTATCACTGCATGGAATTAATGAAGCAGTTGCTGCAACCTTAACAGATGGGAAAACTGTAATATATGTTATTGAACTATCTTTTCTGTTACAACTTGTGGTATCAACTACAACAAGTGTTATTGAATAATTTCCGGCAGCAGTAAAAGTATAACTCGGATTTAAAGATGTTGTATTGGTATTTCCACCGCCGAAATTCCACGTATAAGTACCTCCGGCATAAGTTGGATCGCTAAAATTTACCGTAAGAGGCTGACAACCCTGAATCGTATTGGTTGTAAGGGTTACGTTTGTGATTTTAATTTGAAAATCAAATTTAAAAACACCATTGTTACAATTGTTGTTATCAGTATTATGGTTTGGATACCCGGGCGTTCCGGGCCATGCTCCGGGCGTTACCGGAAAATCCTGAAAGCCGCCACAGCCTGCACAAACCGATTGATAAATTATTCCTTTGGGGTCAAATCTCGAAGTTCCGCCATCAACATGTTCCTTACTGCAATTACCTCCAAAATATGTTCCATACAAAAGTGAAGTTGCGTTTGCAGATAAAGCCATCAAATAAAAATCATAACCATTAGGAGAAGTAGTTTGGAAAGCACCTGAAGTAACAGGCATACCGGAAGTTGAAGGCCCGAAAATAATATTACCGCCCCAACCGGAGATGTAAATATTACCACAATTATCTACAGAAAATGCCGAAGGAGAGATATCGAGTTTTGGAGCTCCGCTTCCGAAAACAGTTCCCATATTAACATTATTAAGTTGTCCGTCCAGCCTTGTAATAAATTGATGTGAATTTGGCACGGAATAAACTCCTGGAGTAACCGGCATAGCACCTAATGATTGTCCATACACATAAACATCATTTGAATTTTTTTTGTTGCGTACAAAATACGATTGATCGTAATTATTAGTTCCAATGTAAGTACTCTTCAATATGGAGTTACCCGCGGCATTAATTTTTACAATGTAACCATCCGCTTTACCGCCATTATAAGTTGTGTTATAACATCCGGCTATCGTTGGAAAATCGGGACTATATGTACCGCCCGTCATATATACCATGGATGAATCATTAACAAATAATGAATAACCTGCATCATTACCACTCCCGCCTAAATAACTGCTATATAAAATACTTGTGAGCGAAGAATTGAATTTTACCAAAACCGCATCCTGCTTATCACCCGGAACCATGCTGCTCTTAAATCCTCCTACTATCGGAAAATTTGTTGAACGCGTTGAACTTGCAATATAAACGTTTCCGAATTTATCGAGTTGAATTTCTCCACGGTATTGATCACCGTAATTGTATTGTAATGAATCTGCCTTGTGCTCCGGCGGCAAAGAAATGCCAACTGTACTATTCGGACAAAATCTTACATAGTTAACACTATAACCAACAAGGGAATTAGTATGATTGACACCATCATTATCACTTCCTCCTAAAAATGTTGAACCCAATAATGAAGTACCAGTTGAATTAAATTTAGCGACATAAATATCTGTTCCGTTAATAAACTCGGTGCCATTAAATATGAAATTAAGATAGCCACCTCCATTGAATGAATTATCATAAGCACCTACAGTTGTAGGGAAATTTGCAGAACCTGTTGCACCATACAAAAACACATTATTGCTTGCATCAACAATTAAACTGGTTACAATTTCACTTCCTAAACCGCCTAAATAAGTTGAAAATAAAAGTGAAGTTCCGATT
>DATMPR010000369.1:0-5753 GCA_035567575.1 Bacteroidia bacterium | reverse complement strand
GCCGGCTTCATTACTTGAATTAGATAAAGTTTCTGTTATGCTAACCAAAACAAAAGAGTATACAGTCGAAATAATTTCGCACACCGATAGCAAAGGAGATGATGCTGATAATTTAGAATTATCTAAAAAGCGTTCAAGCGCTGTAAAAACATATTTGGTTACTAAAGGTATTGCGCCAACTCGCATGAAAACAATTGGCAAAGGTGAAATGGAAATTAAAAATAAATGCAAAAACAATGTGCCTTGTACCGATGAAGAACACGCCGAAAATGTAAGAACTGAGCTCAAGTTTTATAAACCCTGATGAAAAAAATATTTATTGCAATTTTGTTGTTTTCGGCAGTGGCAGATTTCGGTCAGAAAAAATTGCGCGTGGGTGAGAAGATCCCGTTTTCTAAAGTCGAGGTCTATAATAAAGAAGGTAAAAAAACAAATATTGATCTGCCAAACGGACAAACTACTACCGACAGATTTGTTTTGGTATTATTTTTCACTCCGCAACAACCGCTTAAGCAAATTGTAGAGATCAATCAGCGCATAGAACAAACATTAAACCGCTTTCAAAACAACGCTTGTAAAGGGGCTTCCGAAATAGAATACGTTACCATTTGCGCCGACCCAAATTCAGAAGCTTGGCAAAAATATTTAACGGATGGTAATTTGGTAAACTCTAAATTCAATGGTAAAAAAACAAATTACCTTGCTAAAGACGGATTAAAAGATAATGTAGTGAAAGTTTTTGGTGCTGATAAATTTCCTTCATTTTTTGTAGTTAACCCAAAAGGCCGCCTCTGGCTGGAGACCGATAGTACGCAAGTTTTAGAACGGGCGTTTGTAAATATTTGCCGTACCAATGCTTCCTATTCAACAGCCGACATAACCGGAAAAATATTGGAAGGCGAAAAAGAAAAAAAACCGCTTACCAATCATAAAGTTTTTTTAGTGAATCAAAAACAAGACACCATCAAATCTACCAAAACCGATAACTATGGCGATTTTGCTTTTAACAAAGTTGATACAGCACAAAACTTATCCATACACATTGAAAAAACCGATAAATCAAAAGGCGGACCCAGGGTATTCTTAGCAAAAATAACAGGGCAGATCATTGCTGAGTTTACAAGATCAAAATCAGGAAATTTTGAATACCGTTTATTGAAAGTGGATGTGGTAACCCTTTCGCCTGTTGAAGAAGAAGATGATATTGCAATGAAGTATAAAAAATTTGATGTATCAGGCCAAAAAAACTTATCCGTATCGGAAAATGTGTATTATGAATCCGGAAAATATAATCTCACGTTTGAAGGTGAAATTATTTTAGACAAGGTTATTTCAATACTTAATGCTAATCCAAACGTTAAACTGGATGTCGTTTCGCATACAGATTCACGTGGCGATGATATATCTAACCTTTCATTATCTCAAAAACGCTCAAATGCCGTAATAGAATATCTGAGTGCCAAAGGAGTGGATAAAAGTCGTCTTACTGCCATTGGTAAGGGAGAATCGGCTATAAAGAACCGCTGCCTGAATGGAGTGGAGTGTTCTGACAAAGAACATGAGTTTAACCGACGAACAGAGTTTAATTTTATCAAAAACTGACAATATTTCCTTATTATTTTTATTGGCAACATTATTGATTGCTTATCTTTGCAGGCTCAACGAGTTTTGCATTTTACGACTATGAACGATGATAATACAGATATGGAACAAAATTTAAGCGAAGAAGAAAAGCCGGCAACTGACATAAATAATGAAAATACGTCAGTTTCGGAGGTTGAGCAATTGAAAAAGCAATTAGCAGAGCTAAATGATAAGTACTTACGCCTTTATTCGGAGTTTGATAATTTTCGTAAGCGTACTATTAAGGAAAAGTCTGAGTTAATTAAAACTGCATCCGAAGATGTTTTAAAAGCAGTTTTGCCAATAATTGATGATCTTGAAAGAGCTATAAAAGCTAACGAAGCTGTTACTGATGCAAGCCCAATTAAAGAAGGCATACTTCTGATATATAATAAATTAAAAAGTAGTGTTCAATTAAAAGGTTTAACTGCATTTGATTGTGTTGGCGAGAATTTTGATGCAGATATCATGGAGGCCATTACACATATTCCTGCAACTGATGATAGTCAGAAAGGCAAAATTATTGATGAAATTGAAAAAGGATATAAATTAGGAGACAAAGTGATTCGCTACGCAAAAGTGGTTGTTGCTATATAAATTATGGCCAAAAGAGATTTTTACGAAATATTAGGCGTATCAAAAGGCGCCGCGGATGACGAAATAAAAAAAGCATACCGCAAACTGGCTATTAAATATCATCCAGATAAAAATCCAGACGATAAACAAGCCGAAGAAAAATTTAAAGAAGCTGCAGAAGCATACGAAGTTTTAAGTAATTCTGAAAAAAGACAACGTTACGATCAGTTCGGGCACGCTGGTGTTGGCGGCGCTGCTAACAATGGAGGCGGTTATGGTGGTGGTGGAATGAATATGGAAGATATCTTTAGTCAGTTCGGAGATATTTTTGGTGGTGGTTTTGGCGGCGGATTTAGTGGCGGAGGTGGTGGAAGAAGAGTAAACCGCGGATCGAATTTGCGTATTAAAGTTAAACTTGATCTGAATGAAATTGCGCACGGCGCCGAGAAAAAATTAAAAGTTACAAAACATGTTGCTTGCGGTACTTGTAAAGGTTCAGGCGCAAAAAATAATAATTTTGAAACTTGCAAGATATGTAACGGAACAGGTGTTCAGACTAGAGTACAGCAAACTATATTGGGTGCTATGAAAACGCAAACTACATGCAGCGCGTGCCACGGCGAAGGAAAAATAATAAAAGAAAAATGTAATACTTGTCATGGTGACGGTGTCGTACGCGGTGAAGAAGTTATATCCGTAAACATTCCTGCGGGCGTTGCCGATGGAATGCAGTTATCCATGAGCGGAAAAGGTAATGCGGCACCAAGGGGCGGCGTTAACGGTGATCTGTTAATTTTAATTGAAGAAGAAGAACATCCGGAATTAAAACGGGAAGGAAATAATTTGATCTTTCATTTGTTTATCAGTTTCCCCGATGCCGCTTTGGGAACACAAGTTGAGATCCCAACTATTGACGGAAAAGTAAAAATAAAAATTGATCCCGGTACGCAAGGCGGAAAAATGTTACGTTTAAAAGGAAAAGGCATTCCCGAAATTAATGGCTACGGTAAAGGCGATCTTTTGGTGGATGTAAATATTTACACACCTGCTAATTTATCGGCAGAGGAAAAGAAACTTATGGAACAATTGAAAACAGCTAAAAATTTCCAGCCCAATTTGAATAAGAAAGAGAAAAGCTTTTTCGATAGAATGAAAGAGTATTTTGAATAACCGAAGAAAGTATTAAAAACAAAAAACCCGCCTGTCATCATGAGCCTGACGAACGGCGGGTTTTTTATGGACTATAATTTCTTAATAAACTATATCAACGTCATAAGTAATACCTGAAATGGTAACCTTCGCATTATAATCAACAACATCAGCTGTTCCAAAATCAACATCACGGGTTGCTTTTGCACCTGGTTTGAAACTCATTAAACCTGATATGAACGGATGTCTTTCAGGAGTAACAAGCATACTCGTACCGGCATAAAATGTTTCAGGAGAACTGTTCATGTTACGTGTTAAGTTTGTCATAGTTAAATTACATGCTCCAATGCTAGGAAGAGTAACAACACCGGTGCCTGAATAACTGTTATAAGCTTTAGCCCAATTTAATGAACCATAAGCCGGACCAGGATAAATTGTAAAAGTTTGAGAACCGATCAACGGCATCGGAACGGCTGTATTATTAGTATTCAATAAAGTTTTGTCAATTGAACCTGCCCAGTTTAAAGTTTCAGTTCCTGCAGCTCTAACAATTGAAACATTCGAAGTTTGATTCCAGGTTAATTTATAACCTGCAGATGGGAAGAAAGGAGAAACAGTCGGGAAACCAATAGGAGTTGTATTCTTAATAACCATGCTGTTAATTGTTACTGAATAATCATCTACAGTATAACCCGTACTGGTAACTGTACCGCTAAAGGTAGGCTGACGGTTATAATTAACAGTAGATAAAGCCGAACCTGAATAATCATATTTTAAAATACCATTCCTTACATGTCCGTCTTTCCCAACAGTATTAGCAAAAGTTACGGTATAATATTTAGCAATAGGGTCAGCAAAAACAACAGCATCTGTGCTATTAACAGTAACTGTACCTTGCATTACACTAAGCGGAGTATAACTTAAATAAGGCAGTAATCCTGAAGCACCATCACCGGCCTGGCCAGCTATTTCATAAATATCAGTAACAATATTTTGAACTTTAACAATATCTTTTGTTGATTCAAATTCATAATCAGGAGAAGGAGCTTGGTTAGTTTTGTTTTTTGTACAGTTTGTTAAAAACAAAGACCCTGCCATTAATAAGGTTAAACCAATAGTAAACTTTTTATTTTTCATGGTTGTGCTTTTTTAAATAATTTGATGCAATTTAGTGAAAAATATTTAGGTCGCCAAAAAATGCCAAAAAAATGCTGGATTTTCCAAATTGTAAGATTAATTTAGGCTTAAACGTCACAGAAAAGCGACCTGATGGCTATCATAATATCGAGACCGTTTTTTACCCCGTGAAATGGCAAGATGCCCTCGAAATTGTGATTGGGGGAAACTCCCATTTTGACCTTAAAATATCTGGGCTAAAAGTGGACGGAAATCCGGATGAAAATATCATTTTTAAAGCCTATAAACTGCTATCTCAGCAACATAAACTACCTAACTTACAGGTTTACTTACATAAAGTTTTACCTATGGGGGCGGGTTTAGGAGGGGGTAGTTCAGATGCTGCTTTTTTCCTGAAAATGACCAATAAACAGCTCAAACTTAACCTTTCAAACGAACAATTAACTGATATGGCCCGACAATTAGGTGCCGATTGTGCCTTTTTTATACGAAATGCTCCGGTTTTTGCCAAAGGCAAGGGGGATGAGTTTGAACCTATTAATGTAGATTTAAGTCAATACCATATTTTAGTGGTTTCCCCGGGAATTAATTGTAATACAAAAGAAGCTTATGAAGGTGTTGTTCCAATAAAACCTTCAAGATCGGTTAAAGATATTGTGACCAAAGAACCAATTGAAAACTGGAAAAATGTTTTAGTGAACGATTTTGAGAAAAGTATTTTAAAAAAATATCCTGAAATAGAAAAACTAAAAAATACACTTTATCAGAACGGGGCTATTTATGCTTCATTAAGCGGAAGCGGAAGTGCGGTGTTTGGGATATTTAAAACAAAACCTGAGATAAATTTCCCGGAAAATTATTTGTGGCATTTGCAAGAAGCAAATGAATTAAGCTAAAATATTTTCTTTAACCGAAACCAAAACATTCCCCTCCTCATCAAAACTTTCCAAGTTAACTTTAACAGATTTGTTTACTAATTCAGCCGAGCAGGGATATTTTACTTTTACATAATTTTCGGTGAAGCCAAACATGAATTCTCCTTTACTTTCGTTTTCGAAAATTACTGTTTGATCTGTTCCGAGATTCTTTTCATAAAAAGCGCGGAGTTTTTTAGCTGAGAGAATACGTAACATTTTATTTCTCCGTTTGCGCTCTGCAATTGGAACAGGATCTGACATTAAAACTGCTTCAGTATTATCACGCTCACTATAAGTGAAAACATGCAAATAAGAAATATCTAATTCGTTAAGAAAATTGTATGTATCTAA
>DATMPR010000368.1:0-8293 GCA_035567575.1 Bacteroidia bacterium | reverse complement strand
CGGAGATCATTTCACTCTAGTGCCTTCTTCTTTTTATGATGCCGATAAAGCAAAAGAAGTTCTAGAATTTAATGTTGGGGAAATAAAAAACGAATTGGTTTTCACAAACGACTTCAATGATATTAAATTAATTTACTCTGTTCCGGCCGAATTAAAGAACACAATTGATAAAACTTTTCCAAATCATAATTTTAAGCATATTGGTTATGGCAGCCTGAAATTATTTTTCACACACTTCCAGTTAAAAAACGCCGATATATTTTTAAACATTCATAACGGACAAGCGGAATTACTTATAAAAAAAGACTGGCAAACTGTTTTATATAATGTTTTCAAAACTCAATCCGATGAAGATATTTTATATTATCTATTGTTTTCCATTGAGCAATTTGATCTGGATCCGCAAAGTTTAAAATTATTTATTTCGGCTAATCTTGAAACCAAAGATCCCTTATTCACTGCTATTAAAAAATACATTAATCATGTTGATTTTACTGTGAGTGATAAATTAATGATCCGGAAAGAGGCATTTGAGCAATTACCACATCATTATTATTTTTCGGCACTAAACCGTTTACTGTGCGAATAATTGGCGGTTTACATAGCGGCAAAACCATTCAGGTATCAAAAGGCATGGATGTAAGGCCCACCACCGATTTCGCGAAAGAAGGTCTCTTTAATATTTTAAATAATAAAATTGATTTTGAAAATTTAGAAGTTCTGGATCTGTTTTCCGGAACAGGAAATATCGCTTTTGAATTCGCATCAAGAGGCGCAAAAGTTACTTGTGTGGATAAAAACTTTGAATGCACTAAATTTATTTCTGATACCGCTAAAAAATTAAATCTGAATATTAATATTTTAAAAGGCGATGTGTTTAAGTTTTTAAAAATACATGTTCAAAAATACGATCTGATTTTTGCTGATCCTCCGTTTCTTTTAGAAAACATTCCTGAAATTCATGAATTAGTGTTGCAAAGTAATTTAGTGAAAGAGAATGGCTGGTTAATTATAGAACATGGCCCAACCACCAAATTAACAGGACTCTCTAGTTTTTTTGAACAACGCAAATACGGCAATGTAAATTTTAGTTTCTTTGCCATTAGTAAAGAAGAGTTTAATTAGTTTTGAATAATTGAACATTTGAACAACGAATTAAGAAAAACGAAATAATAAATGTATACTATAGACACACATACTCACATTATTCCAAAACATTTACCTGATTTTGCAAAACAATTTGGTTATGGACAATTTATCAAACTCGATCATCATGCTCCCGGAAGAGCCTGGATGCTGCAAGGTGATGTGAAGTTCAGAGAGATCGTTGAAAATTGTTGGGATGCTGAAGTCCGAATAAAAGAAATGGCACAACACAAAGCTGATATGCAAGTGATTTGTACAATTCCTGTTCTATTTAATTATTGGGCGAAACCAAATGATGCATTAATTACTTCTCAATTCTTGAATGATGATATTGCTGCAACATTTAAAAAATATCCGGATAAGTTTATTGGTCTGTGCACTGTTCCTTTACAAGATACAAAACTCGCCGTACAAGAATTAGAGCGTTGCATGAAAATGGGATACAAAGGCGTTCAGATAGGCAGCAACGTAAACAATAAAAATTTAAACGAACCGGAAATTGTAGAATTTTTTGGTGCTTGCGAAAAATTAAATGCGGCTATACTTGTTCATCCCTGGCAAATGATGGGGCAAGAACACATGAGTAAGTACTGGTTGCCGTGGTTAGTAGGAATGCCGGCAGAAATTAGCAGAGCCGCTTGCAGCATGATATTTGGCGGTGTGTTTGAAAAATTTCCGAACCTAAAAATTTGTTTTGCGCACGGCGGCGGTTCTTTTTTACCAACTATCAGCAGAATTGAACATGGCTGGGAATGTCGTCCCGATCTGGTTGCCATCGATAATAAAGAAAATCCAAAAAAATATTTAGGAAAGTTTTGGGTTGATTCGCATGTATGCGATCATAAAATGCTGCAATACGTAATTGATCTGATCGGTGCTGATAAAGTCATGCAAGGCTCCGATTATCCTTTTCCCCTCGGAGAAGCTGTTCCCGGTGAATTAGTAAGGACAGCTCCATTAGATGACAGATCAAAAAAAATAATTTTGGGTGATGCAGCTAAGGCTTGGTTGGGATTGTAAAATTTATCGCTGTTAAATGTTTAATAAGGAAAAAGCCATACTTATTATTTATGCCTTTGTATTCATAATAGTACTATTGGCGATCAAACAATTTGTTTATCCCGAACTTTTAAACACAAACAATTTCCTCAATTGGGATGCCGAACATTATTACTGGATAAAGAATTTTGGGTATGAAGGTTTCAGAGTTGCTTTTTTTCCACTCTTTCCTTTTGTATGGAAAGTATTGCATCTGAATGTTATTGGAATTGTTTTTGTTAACGCTGCTATTTTTTTTGTGGCCTTATATTTTTTGACCCGGAGTTTAAGATCTAATATTCTTGAAATACTCCTTTATTTAAGCATTCCGAGTTTTTGTTTTTTCTTTTTACCATATAGTGAAGCTATCTTTTTTGCATGCTCAACACTTTTCTTATTAGGATTAAAAAACAATAAAATTTCAATTGCCTGGTTCGGTTTATTACTTTGTAGTCTATCTCGGCCGGCTTTTACAGTTTTTATTCCCGCTTTAATAATAATGGAAATTATTTGTCACAAACTAAGTACTCAAACTGCAATGCGTATTTTATCTTATATTTTCGTAACTGTTATTGGAATGATACTGGTTGGTTTAGTTCAATATCATTATACAGGAAAATGGTTTGAATTTTTTGAAGCTCAGAAAGGCTGGGGTAATGAATTACAAATGCCAAAATTCCCATTAAACTCCTGGGGCGGCGGAATGATCTTAAGAACTGATGGTGCATGCCTGTTAATTGGATTAATTTCAGGAATTATAATACTCGCTAAAATTTTAAGAATTAAATTCATAGAGAAAGTAACCTTACCAAAAGAAGTTATTTTTTCGCTTTGTTATTTAGCAGGAATAAGTTTAACCGTTCTTTTATTCAGAGGCGGTTTGCTGTTTAGTTTAAACCGTTTTGTTTTAGCAACACCATTTATAATTGTCGCGGCGCAATTTTATTTTAACCAGCCTATAAAATTCAGCGGAAAACATTTGCTTATTTCTTTTTTAGCCACTTTCACTTTCTGGCTTTTGTTAGGTTCTTACTTGCACATTCAAGCTTTACTTTTATTTTTGAGCATAACAGTTTATTTATTTTTGCTCCTTTTACTTAAGTCGGAAAATAAAATGGTTTATACACTATCAATTTCATTATTGATACTCCTGAACTTTACATTCCAGATAATTTTCTTTGTGAAATTTTTAAATAAAGAGTGGATAGGTTAATTTGAGATCTTCTCCTGCAATTCGATCCAACGGAATGATTTTGCATCCATTTCTTCATTATTCTGTTTGAGTTTAGCGCCCAGCTCATTTAATTTTTCGTAATCGGTTGTTTCGCTTAACAAAGCTTCAAGCTCTGTTCTTGTTTTTTCGTGATCTGCAATTTCCTTTTCTAAAGTTTCCAATTCGTGCTTGTCTTTAAATGACAAACGTTTTGAATTATCATGCTTTGGTTTTATCTCTTGATTTTTTTGTCCCTCTACAGTCTCTTTCTTCTCTGCTGTCCCTTTTCTCTCTTCTGTCTCTTTCTTCCCTTCGGTCTTTTGTTCCTGCTTCCACTCTCTGTATTCAGTATAGTTGCCTGGAAAATCCTTTATGGCACCATCTCCTTCAAAAATAAAGACATGGTCGACTAACTTATCTATAAAATATCTATCGTGGGATACAATTAATACACAGCCACCAAAATCAGCAAGAAATTCTTCAAGCACTTGTAATGTTGGGATATCCAGATCATTTGTTGGTTCATCAAGAATTAAAAAGTTAGGATTCTTCTGCAAAACCGTAAGTAAATACAATCTTCTCTTTTCCCCGCCGCTTAATTTTCTCACAAAACTATATTGTACATCAGGAGGAAAATTAAACTGCGTTAACAACTGCGATGCGGATAGCTGCGTACCGTTAGCTAAAGGAATGTAATCCGCAATATCACGGACAACTTCAATAACACGTTTGTCCTCACTCACATTAATTCCACCTTGCGAATAATAACCAAAAATTACAGTCTCTCCGGTTTGTATTTTACCTGAGTCATAACTTTCTAATCCCTGTAAAATATTTAAGAAAGTGCTCTTCCCTACTCCGTTCTTTCCAATGATCCCTATCTTCTCGCCTTTCTTAAATGTATAAGTAAAAGGGTCTAATATTTTTTTACTGCCAAATGATTTTCCAATTTTAATAAGTTCTAAAATTTTAGAACCTAATCTTTCCATCTTCACGCTTAACTCAACTTGTTTATCGATCTTTTTTTGTTTTGCTTTTTGTTCTACGTCACTAAACGCATCTACTCTTGCTTTCGCTTTTGTGCCGCGCGCTCTTGGCATTTTACGTACCCATTCCAATTCACGTTTATATAAATTACGTGCTCTATCGATCTCGGAATTTTGCATTATCTCGCGCTCAGCCTTTTTAGTCACAAAATAACTGTAATCTCCTTTGTATTCGTAAAGCTGACCGTTATCTAATTCTAAAACCGAACTACAAACTTCATCTAAAAAATATCTATCGTGCGTAACTAATAAAACGCTTACGTCTTCTTTTGCAATATAATTCTCCAGCCATTCGATCATATCAATATCCAAATGATTGGTGGGCTCATCCATTACTAACAGATCAGGTTTATTAATTAAAACCTGTGCAAGAGCCAAACGTTTTTTCTGTCCGCCGCTTAATGTTTTAATAATTTGACTGAAATCACTAAGTTCAAGTCGAGATAAAATTTCTTTAACTGTTTTTTCGTAATCCCAGGCATTTAATTCATTCATTTCTGCCAAAGATGATTCCAGAAGATTTGCTGCGCTAACATGACCTTCTTCCGATAGTTTAACTGCTTTTTCGTAAGCTTTAATGCATTTGGTTAATTTATTTTCCGAAGCGAAAATATGATCCATAACCGATATATCTTCATTAAGAATTATATCCTGATCTAAAAATGAAACTGTAATATCTTTTCTGAAAACCGCTTCTCCGCTATCTGCAATTTCTGTACCTTTTAAAATTTTAAATAAAGTTGATTTACCGCTTCCGTTTTTAGCAACAAGCGCTACTTTATCACCTTGATTGATACCAAATGAAATGTTACGGAACAAAACACGGTCGCCGTATGATTTAGAAAGATTATTAACTGATAAGATATTCATTTAGGCCGCTGATTTTACAGAAGGCGCAAAGATAGCAAATTAATGCTATTTAATGTTTTTCTCAATAAGGAATCTTAGCTTATCCTTATTTAGATTGGCATTTATTTCACCCGCAATGGTTAAGGAAATACCACCGGTTTGCTCTGAAACCGTGATAGCGATAGCATCGGTAGTTTCGGTTATACCCACTGCGGCTCTGTGCCTCATGCCAAAGTGAGAAGGGAAATTTTCTTTTTCAGTAACAGGTAAAACACATCGCGCGGCAATGATCCTGTTGTTTTTAATAATAACAGCGCCATCGTGTAAGGGTGAATTTTTAAAGAAAATATTTTCAAGCATTCTATCTGTTAACGCTGAATCAATTGCTTCACCGGAACTAATGTAAAATTTAAGATCGGATTTACGTGAGATAATAATTAATGCGCCTGTTTTGGTTTCGCTCATGCTTAAACATGCATCAATAATTGAATCCACGTCTAATTCAATAGCGTCAGGTTCTGATGCGCCCAATTTAAATTTTAAAAGATTTTTCCAATTGCGGCTGCGGATAAATTCACTGGATCCGATATATAATAAAAATTTACGGATCTCTTGCTGAAACACCACCATAATGGCAATAACTCCAACGTTAATGAATTTTCCCATCAAAGAACTCAGCAATTTCAGATCAAGTGCGCGGATAATGATCCATAAAAAATAAATAACTGCCAACCCAATAAAAATATTTACAGCCGATGTGCCTTTCACCATATTGTACAACAAGTACAGAATAACAGCCACCAGAAAAATATCAACAGCATCGGTAATTGAAAAGGAAAGAAATAATATGTAGTTAATGAAAAGCAATCTTATTTTAATTTAGCCTTATAATTATCATACAGATCATGAACAATACCATCTGATAATCCAATTTGCGGAACGTACACTTTATCGATATCCGCAGTTTTCATTACAGTCAAAAATATTTTTGCGGCCGGTACAATTACGTCGGCACGATCGGGTTTTAAACCTAAACGTTCCATGCGTTCTTCGTAAGTGTAAGAAGAAAGCATTTCGTATTGTCCTTTTAATTTTTCGTACGTTAAATGTTTTGTTTCTTTTTTATTGGCCATTTTAAATATTTTATTGATGTTTCCGCCGGAACCAATAGCATTTAAAGGATGAATGCCGACTGTACTTCTCTTCAGCCATGCTTTCATTTCTTCCCATTCCTCTTTAGTATCTTTCCCAAGCAACATCCTTACAGTACCAATATCAAATGATTTCGCAGCAATAACTTTTTGATTAAAATAAAGTGTGAGCTCTGTGCTTCCGCCGCCGACATCAATATACAAATAAGCAAACTTAGGATTAAGTAATTCTTCAATATGATTTGAAAATACAAGGGCAGCTTCTAATTTCCCGTCAATGATCTCGATGCTAATACCTGCTTCCTTTTTAGCGCGGTGAATTATCTCCTCGCTATTGGATGCGGAACGCATTGCGCTGGTTGCAACAGTTCTGAAAGCAGTTACATCATAGGCTTTAATTAATTCGCTAAAGCCACGCAAGGATGTTATCAACCGTTCCTCTTTTTGCGGCGATATCTTCCCTTTCAGAAACACATCTTCACCCAAACGTATCGGCATACGGATCAATTCTTCTTTCGAAAAATGGGGCTTACCATTTACTTCATAAACGCGGCAAAATAAAAGGCGCATTCCGTTACTTCCAATATCAATAGCTGCAAAAATCATTTAGTTCTTTTTATGCGATTTTAAATACTCTTCGTTATCATTCTTTAAATAATTGTACACTTCATCCTGTACGCGTATTTTTTTATCACCTGCTTTCGGTTTTACATAAGTATTTTCAAGCGAAACGTCCAATATCCTCACTTTTGTATTACCGGAAAGCTGAATATTTATTATGTCTTTAATTTGTTTACGTATTTCCTTGTCATAAATAGGTACAGCCACTTCGCTCCTGCTATCTAAGTTGCGGCTCATCCAATCAGCTGAAGTAATATAAATTTTTTCATCACCATTATTATAAAAAATAAACGCGCGTGCGTGTTCAAGGTATTTATCAACTATACTAAACGCTTTTATGTTTTCACTATAGCCCGCAATACCTGTTACCAAAGAACATGCCCCGCGTACAATAAGTGTAATTTTAACCCCGGCGTTAGAAGCTTCGTATAATTTAAGGATCATGTCCCTGTCAACAAGACTATTCATTTTTAAAATGATGGATGCTTTTTTCCCTGCTTTAGCAAAACTTATTTCCTTATTGATATGCGCTGTAAACATTTTACGCATGTAAAAAGGAGCAACTGCCAAATGTTTAAAATTCCCCACCTTAAAATTATCGACGTAAAATTCAAAAACCTTGTTTACTTCCTCTGTAATTCTTTTATCGCAGGTAATTAAACTAAAGTCGGTATATATTTTTGCGGTCCGCTCATTAAAATTACCGGTACCAACGTGTGCGCATCTGACTTCTTTACCTTTTACTTTGGAAGTGATCAAACATAATTTAGAATGTACTTTTAATCCAGTAACGCCATAAATTACCTGCGCACCTTCTTCTTGCAATTTATTGGCCCAATAAATATTATTTTCTTCATCAAAACGTGCTTGTAACTCAACCAATACAATTACTTTTTTTCCATTCTTAACTGCGTTTACCAATGAGTTGGCAATACGTGACGCGTCAGCCATACGGTACAAAGTAATTTTTATAGATTCAACTATCGGATCGATAGAAGCTTCACGCAAAAAATTAATAATGTGATTGAACGTGTGATAAGGATAATGCAATAAAATATCCCTTTGCATCACAGTTTTCAAAATAGTATCATGGTTTGCAATTAAATATTTGTGTTCGAGGGGTGTTTGCGGTTTATACATTAATTTTTTCTCGCCAAGCGTAGGAAAATCAATGAAGTCTTTAAAATTATGGTAGCGTCCGCCCGGAATAGCATTATCTTTTTTACTCA
>DATMPR010000367.1:0-12565 GCA_035567575.1 Bacteroidia bacterium | reverse complement strand
TATATGTTTGAGCAAAACCGTGAGCATTTAAAATTAAAAATATTGCGGCGCAATAACGCTTCATTTAAAAATTATTTATTTATTCAGTATAGCAAACCTTTGCAATGTCCCCCATATTTAACGCACGATTTGCAGAATCTGTTTTGTTTCCTGTTTTTAAAAATAAGCAAGGAAAAAACCTGTTTCGTAAATTTTCGGTAATAACTGATTTAAGATAGTTTAAATATAGGTTTTATAATGCCCGGATATTTAATTGAGCGGATCATTAATTTTTCGTTTGCAATTTGTTTAAGATCACCAGCTTTTTTTATAGCATTCTGGCTATTTAAAATACGGTTTGAGCGACAATGCTAACAAAGGCTCTCTTGGCAGAATACCTTTGAACTATAATAAAATACTATAATTTAAATATCAATAAAATGAAAAAAATAATTACTATTTTTTGCTTGCTCTTTACTTTCTTCACTGAAGCGCAGATATTTAACGGAGCAAGCGGACCAATTCAAAATAACGGACAGGATACTTATTTCCCTGTTTCCGTTTCGGGCCTAAGTTCTGCGTCGATAGACAGCACTTTCGGATTAGAAAAAGTATGTATTAATATATCTCATCCGGCAGTTCAGGAATTATATATTTATTTACAGTCCCCGTCCGGAAATATTGTGGAGCTTACGGAAGGTACCAGTTGCAGCGGAGTTAATTATACAAATACATGTTTTGATAGTCAGGCAGGAGTATCCATAACATTGGGTACTGCTCCTTTTTCAGGAACATTTAAGCCTGTAGGGTATTTAGGAAGATTCAATACCGGACAAGCGGGAAACGGTACATGGAATCTTATCGTACATGACGGAGTTCCTTTTGTGAATGCAGGCAATTTAATTAGCTGGAATATTACTTTCGGAAATACTCCTCCGCATCCTGTTGTATTTACTGTCTCTGATCTTCCTATTATGATCATTAACACCGGCACTCAAACAATTGGGAACACAAAGGTGATGGTTAATATGGGTGTCATTTACAATGGAGTTGGAATGCAAAATCATTTAACTGACCCAATGAATAGCTATAATGCAAAAGCACTGATCCATCTACACGGAAACAGCACGCGATATTTTGAAAAACAATCATATTCTTTCGAAACCTGCGATAATAGCGGCGCAAAATTTGTAAATCCATTACTTGGAATGCCCGTTGAAACAGATTGGGATTTAATTGCCCCATATCAGGACAAAACGATGGCGCGGATTCCAATCGGTTATGATCTGTTTGGTAGAATGGGACATTATTCACCGCGTTACAGGATAATTGAATTGGTAGTTAACAATGAATACAGGGGTATTTACCATTTAGTTGAAAAACCAAAACGTGATTCCGCCAGAATACATGTTTCAAAACTTTTATCAACTTCCAATACCTATCCTCTTATAAGCGGCGGTTACATTGTAAAAATTGATAGAAATGATGTAGCGGGTTGGTATTCTTTGTTGCCGGGAGATGCTCCCAACAATAAGAAGTTTTATTATGCGTACGACTACCCCAAAGATTCTGCTATAACCGCCCCGCAAAAAGCCTATATAAAAGCTGTACTCGATACTTTTGAAACAGTTATGAGTTCATCTAATTATGCCGACCCAGTTAATGGCTATTCCAAATATATTGGAGTTAATTCATTTATTGATTATTTTATAATGAATGAACTTAGCAAAAATGTGGATGCATACAGGCTTCATGCTTACTTGTATAAAAACAATGATGTAAAAAGCAATCACAAATTAAATATTGGCCCGGTTTGGGATTTTGGAATAGCTTTCCATAACTGTAATTACGGAAACTCAAATAATCCGGTAGGGTGGCAATATCCGTTGCAAGATACTACAAACCCCAGCCCAACATGGTGGAAAAAATTTATGACAGATACTAATTTTACTAATCAATTATATTGCCGCTGGACTCAATTACGTCAAAATATTTTGAGTATTCCTTACCTAAACAGTTGCATTGATTCTACTGCCAATAAAATTAATAGTTCTTTGGTCCGTAATTATATTCAATGGCCTGTGATGGGAGCGTATATATGGCCTAATCCACAAAACGAAGTTGGGGCCACTTATACCGGAGAAGTGAACGATTTGAAAACATGGCTCGCTAACCGTATTGCATGGATGGATGGAGCCATAATTCCAGCTTCTTCATCAACATCAGGGAATTGCTCATTCACAGGAATAGCCGAAAATATTTTTACTAATAATTTTAATGTTTATCCAAATCCGATGGAATCTACAACTACATTTTTCATGAGATTAAATACAGAAGCCGATGTATCCTTATCTATTACGGATGCGGTTGGTAAAGAAGTTCATCGTTATTTAAAAAGTAATTCGCCTGCCGGAGAACTTAAAGTAATGTTTGATAAAAAGCAGATCCCATCCGGAATATATTTCTACCAGATGGAAGTCAACAATAACACTAAAAATGGAAAGATCATTGTTCAGTAAACTGCTTTCAGTTCACGGATTGATTTTGAGAATTAAACAAAAAGATTTTATTGATTGGTATTTGCTAATTAGATGGAGGTGCAACGTTAAGAAACTCACTTGAATCTTCCTTCCCTTTTTTAAACTCTAATTTACCGAATTTATAAGTGAGGCTAATGCCAAAAGAACGATAAGGTAATTCGCGAATGCTGTAAGATGTGTAAACATTAGTTGTAACAGTTGTTACTTGTTTTACATATTTATTGAAAGGATTAGTAGCCGTGAAGCCAAAACTTGCATTTTTATTCCAAAACTGTTTACGTAATGCAAAAGTATAAGTGGCAGATTGAGGATTTTTCCCTTGTATGTTTTTAGCCGCTGAATTGTAATTGCCAAACGCTTCAACAATTAAATTTTTTGGTAATTGGTAAGATAAATTGACATTACCACGATAACGTATACCCATATTTATATCACCAACGTATATTGTGCTTACAATATAGCGGTTAGTAGCGCTAAAATTTATGCGAATTTTAAATTTTTCCTTTATGGGTAATGAACCTGAAATGCTAACACCCGAATTGTATTCGGTGCCAATATTTTGCCGCTTACTTACCGAAACATTTGAATAAACCGAATCGTTGACCTGATAAGCCTTATAAAACGTTGTGATCTGTTTAAGATCCTGACTATTGATCCGCTCGATGAGAGAGATGTAAATATTCGCGCCATTACTGAATTCTTTACTGTAACCCAGTTCTGAATTATCTCCGATTTCAGGTCGCAATGAGGGGTTTCCGGTTGTAATATTATGTGGATCACTAAGATTTACAAAAGGATTCAGTTCTGAGTAATCGGGCCTTTCGATCCTTCTTGTATAAGCCAGTTTTAATGTGTTTTTGTTTTTAAATTTGTGAGAGAAAATAACAGAAGGGACTACAATATTATAAGATGGAACAGTGGTATTTGGAAAATCAATTTTAATATCGGTATACTCACTTCTTGCTCCCGCTTTTACATCTAACCAATTAAATAATTTAAAACTTGAGGATATATAAGCAGCATACACACGCATATTATATTTCAAATGAAAAGATTGCAGCGGGTCAACTTCATATTGGTCGGATGTGGTATTTAAAAAACTAACATTTGTTGCGCTATTAATATTTTGTTCGCTGGCTTTTACTCCCGTTTCTATTTCTAAATGTTCATTTATTGGATGAATATAATCCAAAGAAATATAGTTACTATTATCTGTACCCGGGTTATTACTCGACATTCCAGTATAAGGTAAAATGGCCCCATCGTGACTTTGGGTTTGAATGAAATTAGAATTTGGTTTTCCATAACTTGAAACATAGGCTAAATTTAATTCCTGTCCTTCTTTTTTAAAACTCTTCCTGTAATTTAAATTAAAATCCATGGAGTTAACTGAGGAATTACTATTTGAGTTCCTATATCCTTTTACATCCTGTAATACCGTAGAAGAATAATCTTCAACATATTGTTCCTGATTAAGTATAGCTTTACTGCTATTGCCAAATTGATTATAAGATGCAGAACCGGAAACATTATTCTTCTTGTTTATGTTCCAATCAAAACCAAGGCCGGCACGGTAACCGTTTCTTTCGAAATCTGTGTAGCCATCCTGTAGTAAATATGAAGTAGTTTTTGAACTGGTATCGGATGAATTTCGATTTTGAGAATTTGGTGTCCGCGAACTAAGTTGGGCATTACCGCTAAAAAAAGCATTTACTCCAAAATCATTATTCCGGAGATTAAGGTTGAAAGAGCCATTTTCAAAACGCGTGCCTACACTTAAATTTACGTTGCCATTTATGCCTTTCACTTTATTATCTTTTAAAATAATATTAATAATGCCACCTGTTCCTTGAGCATCATATTTAGCTCCGGGACTGGTAATAGCCTCTATACTTTTAATTTGGCTTGCGGGAATGGATGCTAAGGCATCTGCAAGACTGTTACCGAAAATACTTGAAGGTTTTCCATTAATTAAAAATCTGATATTTGAATTACCCTGAAGTTCTACATTACCATCTATGTCAACTGCAACTTGCGGCACTTTCTTGAGCACATCAATAGCTGCCCCGCCTTGTGATGTAATATCGTTTGCTACGTTATAAACAATTTTATCGATCCTATTTTCAACAATCTCGGTTGTTGCGGTAACTTCAACTTCTTTTAATTTAATTTGAGTGTTAGCCAAACTAATTTTACCCAGATCAACCACCTGAGCAGTTTGATTAATATCAATGCCGGGTATCACACTGTTCCTATATCCAATAAAATAAATTATTATTTTATATTTTCCATCAGGAATGTTGTTGAGTACAAAAACGCCTTTATTGTTTGAAGTTGTTCCATTAATTTCTTTATCACCTGCCAATAAACTTACACTCGCATAATCAATAGGTTTGCCGCTAATTGAATCGACAATATACCCTGTTATTTTACCCCTGCCCGGGTTTTGTTTTTCCTGAGCATCTAATTTGACAGGGTAGAATATTAAAAGGGAAAGAAATATACATATAATTGAGAAATGGTTCATTTGGTCTTGAAACGGATAAAGCCCCTCTATTTGCTTTTTAAATTTGAACAACAAATATAGTTTTATTCTTTCGCTAATCCCAAGTGCAGCTTCGGGATTTTTTGCGGGAAATAATTGATAAAGCAATGCCTATAATCAAAATTTTATTTAACTAAAGAGCGCTGTTTCCTGATATTTATATTAATAAGTAGCTTAAAAGGAATATGAATTCACTTTTAACAATTTTTTTCAATAAACTATCAAAAGCCTCAATTTGAACGAATAAACATTAATTTTCACCGGTTATTAATTATTTGCACAGAATTGCTTTAGAATTGGTAAATATCTTTACTTTACCAAAAGAATGAAAAAAATAACGGTATATATATTGGCAATTGTTTTTAGCAGTCAATTTCTGTTCTCTCAAACTGATTTGAATTATTATATAAATGCCGCCAAACAAAATAGTCCGTTAATAAACGATAATCAAAATCTATCAAAAGTAAATCAGTTAGAGGCTGAGCGCTTAAAAGCAT
Organism: Bacteroidia bacterium; assembly: GCA_035567575.1. Lineage (GTDB taxonomy): Bacteria > Bacteroidota > Bacteroidia > B-17B0 > Aurantibacillaceae > JAHEYG01. Next base: position 7,004 of record DATMPR010000367.1, on the reverse strand, counting down.
TTTATACAAAACCCCAAGTTGGCATAACAGCTAATTATATGTTTTCGCCAATTATTAATTTAGATAATAATCAAACAAAATTTGAAAGCAACTCAGCAGGAGCGGATAAGTATTTAGGTTACGATTTTGCCGCTGCGAACGGGGGACAATACCAAGCATTATTAAATATTACGCAACCCGTTCTTAATAATAAAAAACTCAAAACCGCAACTGAGCAAGTAAATGTAATATCTCAAATAAATCAAAATAATGTAAAGTTAACCGGCCATGATATTGAGAAGATTATAACTGATCAATATATTCTTTGTTTGCAAGGCTTAAAACAAACTGATTATGCAAATTCTGTGCTGGAGATTCTTTCCGAACAAAAAGACATTATAAAAAAACTGGTTGAATCGAGCATTTATAAGCAATCTGACCTAAGTCTGTTGAATATTGAATACCAAAATTTCCTTTTTCAGCAAACCACCTTTAAAGCTAATTACAAAAGGGACCTAATGGATCTGCGAATATTATGCGGAATTAAAGATACTTCATTTGTTATTTTGAATGAATTAGATTTAAAAGTAGCTGCAAATACAGAAAACTCTTTTTTCTCTGAAAAATACCGCCTCGACAGCTTGAATTTAATCGCTTCAAAAAACATTTTTGAACTAAAATATAAACCACAATTGAATTTGGTTGCTAATACCGGATTAAATGCAGTTTATGCTCCAACGCTTCCAAATCGTTTTGGTTTCAATGCGGGATTTACTTTTGCCTATAATTTTTTTGATGGCAAACAGAAAAACATTAACAGGAACAAAACCGATATTTTGCTTAAATCAGTTTCGTTTTATAAAGAAAGTTTTGTTACTCAAAACACAATGAGAAAAACAAAAATATTAAATGAACTGCAATCATATATAGCCCGTATCAGCATAGCAGAACAACAACTAAAAGAATACAGCACACTATTAAACCTGTATAAAAAAGAAATTCTCACAGGCCAACTTTCTATTATAAATTACGTGATGGTTCTTAAAAACATGGCTGCAATGCAAAGAGACAACACTATTCTATCATCACAAAAACAATCATTAATTAATGCCTATAATTATTGGAATTGGTAAAAAGTACATTATGAAAAAAATTATTTATATATCTCTGCTGTTCAGTACATTCTTGTTGATAAGATGCAAAACTGCTCCGAAGGAGTTAGAGGAGAAAGAAATTCTGAATCCAAAATCAATTGTTGAAGTTGTTAATGTTAAATCGGGAACAGTAGATGATGAACTCGTTTTGTCGGCTACAACTGTTTATCTTAAAAGAAATGTTGTTACTGCAACAATTCCGGCTTTTATAACAAATGTTAAAGTGAAATTAGGCGATGCAGTTAATAAAGGAGATGTATTATATGAACTCGAATCAAAAGAGAGAAGAGCACTTGGTAATAACACCTCTAAATTGGATACTTCATTGGTCAACTTTGGCTTGATTAAAATCAGAGCATCGACAAGCGGGATCATAAGCACATTGGACAAGCAACAGCCGGGTGATTATGTTTTGGAAGGAACGCAGTTATGCACCATTGCGGAAAGTAGTGATTTAGCTTTTCAGGTAAACGTTCCCTACGAATTTACTTCTTATACAAAACCGGGAAAGACTTGTGTGATTCAATTACCGGATAGCACCAAACATCAAGCGGAATTTACAAAGGCTTTAACGGCTATGAATGTATTGGCTCAAACACAAACGATATTGGCAAAGGTTAAAGAAAATTTATTTCTTCCGGAAAACATGATCGTTAAAGTAAGTATTGTTAAAGGTTCAGCAAGTAATAAGCAGTTGCTTCCAAAAACATGTATACTTAGTGATGAGATGATGAAAGAATTTTGGGTAATGAAATTAATTAATGATACTACGGCCATAAAAATTCCTGTGGTAATTGGAAATAAAAATGCAGTTAGCAGTGAAGTGATCTCGCCGCAATTTAATCTAAACGATAAAATAATTAGCAGCGGTAATTACGGCTTGCCTGATACGGCATTAGTTAAAATTTCAGCGGGAAAATAATTGCGAATATGAACCAAGAGAATAATTATTTCAAAGTATTTTCCAAACCCATTCTATTTATTGGGTTATTGTTGCTTATGGCAGGTATATTTTCATATACCCGAATGCAAACCAATTTATTTCCTGAAGTTCTGTTCCCTCGTATTACTGTGATCGCTGATGCCGGGCAATTGCCAATTGATAAAATGATGATTACTGTTACCAAGCCTTTAGAAAGTGCTGTAAAAAAGGTAAAAGGGGTTACTGTAGTAAAAACTAATACAAGCAGAGGAGCAACAACAATTGATGTGTTTTTTGAATGGGGAGTTGATATCTATAATTCAAAAGCACAATTAGAAAGCAGGATCAATGAAATAAAAAACTTTTTACCTCCGGGTGTAAATGTTACTTCCGAAGCAATGAACCAATCGGTGTTTCCTGTTTATGGATTAACTTTAGAAAGCAAGACGCATAGTCTTGTGGCTTTGCGCGATGAGGCTAATTTAATGCTTCGTCCTTTATTATCTCAAATAAAAGGGATATCAAATGTTATTGTTAGAGGAGGTAAAGCAAAAGAATATGTAATCATTCCTGATGCCATTAAATTATCTTCGTTGGGTTTATCACCAAATACATTAATTAATGTTTTTAATAATAACAATTTCGTTTTATCAAATGGATATATGTCCGATTACAAACGCTTGTATTTAAATCTAACTGATACCCGTGTAAATGATATTGATGAATTGGAGAATGTTATCTTAAAAAATGATGGCAACAGGATCATAAAACTAAAAGACGTTGCAAAAGTTGAAATACAAGAGCAACAAGAGTTTATTAAAATAAATTCAAATGGAGGAAGTGCTGTTTTAATAGATTTAGTAAAGCAATCAGGAGTTAATTTACTCGACTTTTCTAAAGATGCAGAAAGCAAAGCAGATCAAATTAGAAAATTACTTCCAAAAGGATATGTACTAAAATCTTATTACAATCAAAGTGCTTTTGTTGGTGATAGTATTAGCAGCGTAATTGAAACCATCTATGAAGGTTTGTTCCTGGCTATAATAGTAATGATTCTTTTCTTGCGTTCATGGAGGGCGAGTTTGGTGGTGATGTTAACTATTCCTGTAACCCTTGCTTTCACTATGCTGGTATTAAATATTGTTGGTATTACCATTAATATTATGTCACTAGGAGCAATTGCTGCTTCCATTGGCTTGATAATAGATGATGCAATAGTAATTATAGAACAAATTTATCGGGGACATGAGGAGCATCCTGAAAAAGGTAAATACATTATCGTAAAAGAATCAATAAGAGATTTGTTTCCGGCTATGGTAGGATCATCTTTAGCAACAATCGTTATTCATTTCCCTTTTCGTTTAATGAGTGGTTTAGCAGGATCTTTTTTTAAAGAACTGTCAGACACCATGCAAATAACAATGATTACTTCGTTTTTAGTGACTTGGTTATTGTTACCTGTATTTCATCTTATTGTAGGATATAAAGCTTCATTTAAACCGCATCATCATGATGCAGATTTAGCAGTAAAAAAATTACGTTGGCTTACCTGGTTCTTTAAAAAACCTGCAATCGCATTTTTATTTGTTTTAGTACTTGCGTGGTCAGCTTGGTCGGCCTCAGGTAAATTAGAAACCGGTTTTCTGCCGGATTTAGATGAAGGCTCAATAGTATTAGACTACTTTTCGCCTCCCGGAACAGCATTAGAGGAAACAGACAGGTTGTGCAGAGAGATGGAAAAGATAATCTTGAAGCACCCTGATGTAGAAACATACTCCCGCCGGACAGGAACAGCAATGTCTTTTAGATCTGTTCAGCCTACGGAGGGTGATTATTTAATTCAACTAAAAAAAGACCGGAAGAAAAATACATTTGAAGTTATTTCGGATTTAAGAAATGAAATTGGAGCTTCTGTTCCGGTCATGGATATTTCATTTGGACAACGTATTTCAGATCTGTTAGGTGATTTAATGAGTACTTCAAAACCCATTGAAATTAAAATCTTCGGTGATGATTATGCTGTGTTAAGAAAGTTATCGGCAAAAGCTGAACCAATTATACAGCAAATAAAAGGTATTGCTGACGTAAATAATGGCTTAATAACAGCCGGTCCTTCATTAATATTTATTCCCAACCAGGAAAAACTAAATCAATACAAAATTGCGTTGACAGATTTTCAAACTCAATTATCTGCCTATACCGGAGGTGTTCCTTTAGGTATGAATGCCAACATGCCAATGCCTTCTCCTGCTCAGGCTGCAATGACCGGAGGCATTCAAGTTGGGCAATTACAAGATGGTGAACAAATGCGGAGAATATTAATGCGCTTTACGAATTATGAAAATAATGATTTAGAAAATTTAAAACGTAAACTTATTTTTTTACCCGACGGAACAACACGACCACTATCTTTCTTTTGTAACATAACAATAATACCCGGAGAAGTTGAACAAAGACGGGAAGATTTAAAATCGGTTATAGCGGTGACCGCTCGCTTGGATAATAGAGATTTAGGAAGCGCTATTCAGGAAATACAAAAAAAATTAAAATTGGAGTTGCCATTGCCTCATGGTTATACTATTGTTTATGGTGGAGCTTATTCGGAACAACAAAAATCCTTTGCAGAATTATTACTAATTCTAGCCATGGCAACTTTATTGGTGTTTGCGGTATTAATGTTTCTATTTAAGGAGTGGTTGATCTCCATTTTGATTCTTTTTATTTCAGTAATGGGAATATGTGGTTGTATAATTGCTTTATATTTAGTGGGCATCCCTTTAAATGTGAGCAGTTATACCGGAATAATTATGATAGTGGGTATTATTGCCGAGAATGCCATTTTTACAGTAAATCAGTTCAAAGCTAATTTTAAAATTAGCGGCGACGTAGATCAATCGATCAATTATGCGATCGCATTGCGAATTCGCCCAAAACTAATGACCGCTATCGGCGCAATATTGGCACTTATGCCTTTAGCGATGGGAATTGGGTTAGGAGCACAAATGCAACAGCCCTTAGCGGTTGCGGTAATTGGTGGATTTATGGCGGGCTTGCCAATGTTATTATTGGTCTTCCCAAGTTTAATGAGAGTAATTTATAAAAACGCAAAACAATAAACAAAATGAAAAAACTGATCTTTCTTATAGCAGCGGTATTTACGGAAAATTTAATTAAATAATATTCGGGTAAATTGAGACTATTTGTCTACAGAATTGCTTCAGAATCATGTTGTACTTTTAAATAAATAAAAAATAAACCATTAATAATAAAAAAATGAAAACAACAATTGTCACAATTGCATTATGCTTAGGTTTTACCATTGCAAATGCGCAACAAATTAAAGAAACAGAAGTTCCAGCAGCTGTTAAACAAGGTTTTGAAAAAAAGTATCCTGGCGCAAAAGTTGAAAAATGGGAAAAAGAAGGTGCTGATTATGAAGCTGGATTCCATTTAAATAAAGTAGAATCGTCTGCGGTTATTGAAGCAAATGGTACTTTTAAAGAATTGGAACAAGAAATTAAAACATCAGAACTCCCAAAAGCTGCAGTCGAATATTGCGCTAAAAATTTTGCAGGTCATAAGTTATCAGAAGCTGCGAAGATCACAGACGCTTCTGGAAAAGTTTCTTATGAAGCAGAAATGACCAAGGAAAAGGAACATTTTGATGTTATTTTCAATGATAAAGGGAATTTCGTTAAAAAGGGGAACCCTGAAACCGGAAAAGAAGATAAAGACTAATTTAATTAGTGATGTCTAAAAATTGATCTGAAGTTTTGTTTTTTACTAAGTTGCCTTTATTGTAATAAATGATTTTTTAAATTAAAACTTAAGTTATAAATATCATGACACATAAAACTTTATTTACTTACCTTTTTGCATTAGGTCTTTTCGTTTTTACTGCCGCTCAAAACACTTGGACAGCAAAACAAAACCTCACCGGAATGGCTCGTAACGGGGCAGTAGCTTTTTCAATTGGAACTAAAGGATATGTTGGTACAGGAGATAACGGATCTGCACCGGCTGCTTCTAATGACATTTGGGAATTGGATCAGGCAAGTAATACCTGGATGCAAAAGGCAAACGTACCGGGTGGTATCAGGCACGGAGCTGTAGGATTTTCAATAGGTACTAAAGGTTATATTGGAGTTGGAGATTCTGCCGGAGTACTAAAAAAGGATTTTTGGGAATACGATCAGGGAACGAATAATTGGGTGAAAAAGGCAGATTTTGGAGGAGGAAATAGAACAACTGCAACCGGATTTTCAATTGGAACCAAAGGCTATATTGGTTTTGGTGATTCAACAGGGGTTGCTCCTTTTATTGGAGATTTATGGGAGTGGGATCAATCTTTAAATTCATGGTCAATGAAAGCGGCTTTTCCGGGTGTTGGAAGAACTGATCCTGTTGGATTTTCGATTGGAACAAAGGGCTATATTGGTATTGGTGAAGCTACATCTTTTTTAAATGAATTTTGGGAATGGGATCAAACACTTAATTCGTGGACAATGAAAGCCAATTTTGGTGGTGGGGTAAGAAGTACCGCGGCCGGATTTTCAATTGGAACTAAGGGCTATATTGGTGCCGGAGATAATGGTTCTGCTCTTCAATCCGATTTCTGGGAATGGAATCAGGCAACAAATATTTGGACTTTGCGCGCAAATTTTGGTGGTGGTATTAGAAGTGACCAATCCGGATTTTCAATTGGCAATAAAGGATATATGGGAATGGGAGCAACAACGGTTAACAAAAAAGATTTATGGCAATATTCTGATACTATTGTGCCACTTGGGATAAATGAAAACATTGCTGCAAAAAATAATATTATTGTTTATCCGAATCCAAGTAATGGCAATTTTAAGATTATTGGCAATCATTCAGGGTCAGAAATGTTAGAAGTGAGAATACTAAATTCAGCCGGCAACATTGTTTATACCCAATCTATAAGTATA
>DATMPR010000366.1:0-2534 GCA_035567575.1 Bacteroidia bacterium | reverse complement strand
ATTTACCACTTTATATTCTACAAAAGCAAAATATACTGTTTTAGTATTTTGGGATGTAGATTGCGGTCATTGTAAAACCGAAATGCCGAAATTGGTTGATGCATATAAAGAACTTAAGAAAAAATATGATGTAAAAGTATTTTGTGTTTATACGCAGCATGAGTACGATAAATGGAGGAAGTATTTGATAGAAAACAAATTGGCCGATTTTATTAATGTTTGGGATCCGGTTCATATCAATAATATCAAAACTAAGTATGATATTTTCTCTACCCCTGTAATTTATTTATTGGATAAGGATAAATTCATAAAAGCGAAACGACTTTCTGTGGAACAGGTGCCGGAATTAATAAAGGCATTCGACGTGCAGGATAAAAAATAAAAAAGGCTCTGTTTAGGGACTTTTTTTAGAATAAACCATATATTTTAACTAATTTTAAGATTGGCACTATTATTGTGTTGAATAAATAAAACAAGCAATCATGAAAAAACAAATAATTTTTACTTTAATGATCTTTGGGGTTTTATTTTTAAGATCCCAGGATAAAGATCAGGTAACAGGATTTATTAATAAAAGCCATATAGCTTTAAATAAAACGGAAAAAGAGATCATGCAGCTATCTGATAAAAATCTTGAGGTTAGTTTTAAAGAGGCGATTAAATATCAGATGGCTTCAGTGAAATATTATAAAGCCAATAAATTAAACGAAGCTTATGAGTTTTCATTTAGATCGAGAATGATCTGTATTGAAATACTGAGTGGCATAAATAAATTATATAGCGATTTTTTTAATCCTACCGATACTGAAAAACAATTGATGTCTTCGGATTATAAAACATTGGTTTTAAATGCGGATGTTTTAAACCCTGCGGAGTCAGCTAAAGTTGATAACCTCAACATTACTGAACCTCAGAAATTACGTGAATTAGAAATCAATTTAAACTAAGAGACATGAAAAACATTAAACTCAAAATTTTCTTAGGCTTTTTTTTAATTGCGTTAAGTATTTCAACTTCCTATGGTCAGGCAGTAGCCTTTTGCCCTTCAATAAGTGCATTTACACCAACAGCGCCTTTATGCGCCAGTAGCTGCGCAACAATAAGTGCAAATGTAATTCCGGTTAATCAAACTACAAGTTATTCTGTTCAATCTATTCCTTACTTTCCGTTTGCTTATACCGGCGGTACCCCGGTTTCTGTTGGTATTGACGATGTTTGGAGCTCTGTTATTAATTTAGGATTTAATTTTTGTTATTTTGGGAATACATACAACCAGTGTTTGCTTGGATCTAACGGTCAATTAACGTTTAGTATATCCCCGCCATTACCGGGCGGCTATGACAATTGGTTAATAACGACGGCTATACCAAATTTAAGTGATATGCCGGGCAATACAATTTGCGCTGTGTTCCGTGATATTGATCCTTCCTTTGGCGGGAATATGCGGTATTATTTTTCAGGCACTTCACCTTGCAGAGCGTTGGTAATTTATTGGGATAGTATTCCTCTTTATTCAAATCCGGGCTCTTGTTCAGGTAAACCAAACTCTACATTTCAATTGGTTTTATATGAGAACACAAATTATATTGATGTTTATATTCAAAACAGTACAGCATGTGCGAATTGGAACGGAGGAAAGGGAATTGTAGGAATCCAAAATATTTCCGGTACAGTTGCTTATACACCCCCATTAAGAAATTATCCATCGGTATGGACTGCCACAAATGAAGCATGGCGTTTTGTTCCTACAGGTGCGCAATCATATACAGTCACCTGGTCGGGCCCTAGCGGAATTATCGGAACCGGTTTAACACAAACTGTTTGTCCAAGTGTAAATACAACCTATACCGCATCGATGAATGTTAATAGTTGTTCCGGAGTGAACAGTACATATACCAGTGCTGTTACTGTTACGGTTTCTCCAAACCCTCCTCCTGTGATTACACAAGGAACTTTAACGCAATTATCATGTTCTACTTTTACAAATAGTGATAATGTAATTTTATCTTCAGGTTCTCCGGGTTATACTGTTAATTGGTCGCCATCACCTGTAACTACAAATTCTACCGCAACAACTTTTTCTGCTACCGGAATGTCACCCGGGACAAACATAATTTCTGTTGTTGATGCTTTTGGTTGCACAGCAACTCAAACTGTTAATATAACACCTCCGCCAACAGTTCCATCCTTTTCAATTGCTGCTCCTTCGGGAACAGTGACAGGTTGTTTACCTCCAACAGTACCATTAAATGCTATTAATACTAATACCAATATAACAAGCTCCAGTATGAGTTATACCTGGACCAGCGCCACACAACCATCAAGTGTCACTTCAAGTTATAATGGTTTTGGCAATACGACCTATACTATTTCAGGATCAGCTCCCGGAACTTGTATCAGCACACAAACTTTTGCTGTATCTCAAAACACAACTGCGCCCACTATAACAGTAAATCCAATCACAGCATCCATAACCTGTAACGGAGCCTGTAAAACATTTACAGCTACTACAGCAGCCAATCCTAATGTATTTG
>DATMPR010000365.1:0-3356 GCA_035567575.1 Bacteroidia bacterium | reverse complement strand
GTAGAAATAAAAACTGCCCAATAACCTGTTGCAAATCCAATTAAAATAACAATAGTGTAAAACATAACAACCGATGTTTTTCCAATCGTAAAATATCCAAAACAAAATAAAACCGCCAAACCCAAAAATAAAATTAAACTTTTTTTACGGCTCTGTAATTTCTGACTAATTACCCCGCTTACCACGTCACCGATTGTTATTCCAACGTAAGCTAAAGTCATGGCGAGGCGTGCGTTTTGCGGCGGGGTTTCCATTCCCAGGCTTTTCATGATCTCAGGACAAAACGTAATTAAAATTCCCATTACAAACCAAACCGGCAATGCGACTAAAATTATAGTAATGAATTTTGTAAAACGTTCAGTTGATGTGAATAAAGAAAGGAAATTTCCCTTCTTAATTTCTTTATTGTTTTTTACAGCATGAAACATTGTTGATTCTAAAACGCCAATACGCATAATTAATAAAGCCAGTCCCATTATCCCACCGATCATATATGAAACGCGCCAGTTACCAATCGAGATCCCAACGGTTCCCGCCACTACGGCACCAAACAAACCAACCGATGCAACAATGGTAGCACCATAACCGCGTTTTTCTTTTGGCAAACTTTCACTGACTAAAGTTATTCCCGCACCTAATTCTCCGGCTAAACCAAAACCTGAAATAAAACGTAACAAAGCATACATATTAGTATCCTGGACCATAGCATTGGCAATGTTGGCTAATGAATATAAAAATATGGAACCAAATAGAACGGAGAGTCTGCCTTTTTTATCTCCCAGTATTCCCCAAAAAATCCCGCCGATCAACATCCCAAACATTTGCCAGTTCAACAATGAAATGCCAATTTCTTTTACCTGCAGTTTTAATTCAACCGGATCGCTAATTGATTTTGATAGAATTTCTGTTAAACTTGAAACACGCTCCATCCCGAACAAAACCAGATCGTAGATATCTACAAAATAACCTAAAGCTGCGACAATAATAATTTTACTTAGATACGGAGAACCTTTGATCGCATTCATATTACTGCTTCACAATTTTTTTGGTAATATTATATTGCGTTGAAGAAATATTTACAAAATAAATTCCTTTACCAAGATCTCCCGCTTCATTTAATTGAATAACATTTCCCGGATTCATTAAAGTCTCGGTAAATAAAACTTGTCCTAACACATTTGAAATGCTCACAATCATTTTTTGCAATTGAACATCAGGAAGAATAATATTTATAGAATTATTAAATGGATTTGGATAAATTTTAACTGAAGCGTCCTTTGCCTTATTTTCAGGCACTGTTACCAATGAATTGGAAGCTGCAGGACACATGTGAGGAATACCCCACCCTATTCTGTTATTTGGCGCAGCGGTACTATCAGCAGTTGCTTTTAGTGCAGCAATGATCTGCATGTTTGTTGCAAATTTTTTGTATTGCCATAAACAAGTAACTGCACCTGCTAAAACCGGAGTTGCAAAAGATGTACCATTACCAAAACTACAGCCGCTATTGCAAACATAGGCAGGACCGCCTTGTGCAACCAGATCAGGTTTTCTGCGTCCATCAAAAGTTGGTCCAAACGAACTAAAGCCGGATTTAACTCCGGTCATTCCGACAGAACCAACCGAAATAATACTATCTGCATCAGCAGGCACTCCAACATAATACCAACAAGTTGAAGGGCCACCACTGCAACCTTCGTTACCGGCGGCATTTAATACTATCATTCCTTTACGCGCGGCCATATTCGCGGAAATACTCATTGGAGCGGTTCTTCCATTTAACGTTGCATAAGTATGATTATTTAAACTTGGAGGACCCGGATCAAATTGAGTATACCCTAAAGATGTTGTTGTAACATCTGCGCCAACGCTATCCGAAAATTCTATACCACGACACCAATTATATTCTTCACTTATTGTTTCTGTTGCTACATCTTCGGTCCGCAATAACCAATAACTTGCTTTTGGTGCGGTACCAACCATTGTCCCTGAGCTTAATGCTGCCATTGTAGATAAACAGTAAGCACCATGCTGGTCATCTTCAAATACCATTGTATCACCAACCACAAAATCGCGGGTGCCTAAAACACGGTTCTGGCTAAATAAACTATCTAAAGTTGGTTCAATGTTAGCATTTAAAAATCCGGCATCCAAAATTGCGATCATCATGCCTTCACCGCGATAACCTAAGTTGTGCAAGCAATCTACACCAACCATGGTTGCTTGTCCAACCGCAGGGCCATAATTATAGCTTGAAGTTGAATTTGTTCTATTTGCATTATTGTTTGGATCGATCTGTGTGTTATCAATAATTCCTTTAGTTATTTGGTATTTGTTCACGCGGTTTGTAGTTTGTACAAACGTAAATGAATTAATTGTTGTTAAGGCAACTGTATTTGTTACATTAATTACAACACCATTTAACCATTTTGAGCGGTATAAAACCGTAACGCTTGGCACTGCCGCTATTTGCGCAACGTAAGATGGTGTTACCGGTAGATCGGAAGCATTAATTGCAATGCCCTGAGCAGTTCGTCGCGCAATTGATCTTGGTGATAAGAACGCACTTGGCGTTGAAACAGAATACGGAGTTCCTGTTTTGTTTTTAAATAAGATCCAATATTTTTGCGAGAACAAAGAATCGGAAAAAATAAAAAGACCGATAAAAGAGAAAGCGAAAAGTAATTTTTTATTCATAACCATATGTGTTAACTGTTGATTTATATATTGTGCCTTTTTTCTTGGCGACACTTAAAATTGGTGTGGTAAGCGGTACTACTTCATCAAAATTCAGATCATCAATTTCACGGTACACTAGTCCAACATCTTTCGCATATTTCTCAATATAATATTGATCGGAAATAAGCGTTCGGAAACTTTTTTGTGTTACACATGAAGTTTTCGGGAAACTAATGCTATTAATAGATTCCTGAATATCAACATAAGAATAGATATAGTCCCATTCTTCATTTGTATTCCATGCGTTTCCATTCCAGATGCTGCTTTGTTTAACCGGGAAAATTAATTTTACAAAACGAACGTTTTCTTCAACCACCTGAACGTCTTTCGCAGTAACATTTACCTGCCAAACACATTTAATTACCCAAGGCATGGCAGTATAAGATTTGGCTGCGCTGTATTTTTTAATATAACGCGCCATTTTAAGAGCGGGTTTTCCCTGTGCATCGGTGTAAGCCTCTTCAATTTTTTCTTTGATCTGATATTTATAAAATGTTGAATCGTAGGTGAATTCATTAAAAATAATACTGTCCACATCATAAACTATGTACCTACCAATTGTTGTTGGATAATATGCTTCACCAAGATCAGGATTTACAGGCGGATCCTTTTTCTTT
>DATMPR010000364.1:0-6069 GCA_035567575.1 Bacteroidia bacterium | reverse complement strand
TTTCCACCATTTGCATATTCTTTTTTCGAATTTATATAGCCATACAATTCAGCATCTGAAACTTCATTATCATTTATAAATATTTTACCATCTACAATATCATAATTTACAACTTCTTGACTATCAATGTTATATAATTTTAAATTATTTGCATTATTATCAGTATTTTTTGTACCTTTACTAGTGGAACTATGTCTTATACTACCACCAGTTGACATGGTTTGGCTCGAATCAGACGGAGGTGTTTCGTTTCGAGGTGAGAATATAACAGGGGCATCCGACCAAACGTTAGATGCCTTTTGTTTTTCTATATAACCACATCTGTCTTTTGGAAGAAATGTTACAGCTCTGATAACTCCATCTTTGCTTATTTCAGCAATCAATGACACGCATATTCCCTTGTTAATTGAAATTTCTTTAGCATAAACAATAGCTTCTTTACGATTTTTTTCTTTATCCCCTTTTTGATGTAACCTTTGTACATCAGGACTTTTAAGCATTGGTATTAAGAATTGTATAGCGTCATATTTAGATTTATCAAATGTCCTTTCATTTGATTTTCCTCCTGTTATAAAATGTGTTGCATATTCTATTTGAGATATATCAAGTCCTTCTCTTTTTAAGTGCCTTTCATCTGGATGAAAATATACTGCTTCATTAAATCTTGTAACAATAGGATTATTTTCATCATATATTAAATATTGACTTATAATTAAATTAACTAACGGAGCTAAAGAAATAAAATTCAATTGTTTTTCACTATAGAATTTATTGTCTTTTAATGTCTTTAAGATTAAAGCTATTCTATCTTGTTCAGACATTAATAATATACCACCATCTTTAAATTTACCAGTACCAACTAATTCCTGAAGTTCAGTAATATCAATATCCCAACCTTCTTTATTAAATTCAGACTCGTATTTTTTAGCTAAATTTTTATCTTTAGAATCTTCATCATTAACATAAACCTCTAACAAATTACCATCTACATCAAAATCCAAAGTGATTTCACTATCATCTTTGAAAGTAATAAAATACTGGTCTGTAATTCTGAATTCTTCCATACGACCATTTTCATCAAAGTCATCTTCGTCTGGATGAGTACCTATTTTATCACCATATTTTTCAAAAAAATCTTTATCATTTAAAAACATCATATGGTCTTCAATCATTCTGCCATCATAAGGTAATTGATTTGAATTACCACGAACACTATAATCAACTAAATGTTCAATTTTTTTAATGTCAGAAGCTGTATTTTTAATTTCACCTATTTTACCGCCATTCTTAAATTCATATTTTGATAAAGGATACCATTTTGATTTTCCTTTTCCGTATTCATCAGCACGTTCAATTTTTACTCTGCCTCCAAATTTCGGGTCATATTCTAAAACTTTATGCGGGACTCCTGTAGATGAAGTTAGTATAGTTCCTGTTTCAGGAATTTTTCCACCTTCTTTATACATACTGGCATATTTGTAAACGCCAGCACCATGACTGCATCCGCAAGTAGAGCCACCAGCTTTAAATTTTTTTATTTTAGTTTTTCTTTTATTTTTCATTATATTTTTAAATCGCAGGTTGCGTTAAATCAATGTTTTCTGGTTTTGGTACTTCAGGAATAACCTCTTCTATTTTAACAGGTTTGTAATACGGTCTCATGAAACATTTCTCATAAATTTTACCATCAATATTAATCATATCATCGTTCCAAAAATGTAATTTACGTCCTAGTTTTGCTTCAACATCAGCTATAGATAACCAATCAACTTCTCCGCCTTTTTCAAATTTTTTATCAACAATATTTTCAGCTTCTTTTAATATCTGTGAATCCGATTTATTAACTGATGATTTATGTCTTGTATCTTCAATAACATCAATGGCTAAATCTTTCTTTTTATCATGTATTTTATCTTCTACATGTTTTTTAGCTTTTCCGTAACCTTCTTTTGCTTTTGCATGACCAACTTTAGCTATTTCTTTAGCCTTACCAAGTCCTGTCTTTGCTTTTTCAAAACCGTGTTTAGCTAATTTTTTACTTTTTTTAAAAGTTTTTGTATTTTTTACTTTTTTTAAAAAACCTTTAATGCTACCTCCGAATTTATATTGTCCTTCTTCAACATGATTATTTAATTCAGTTATTAAATCTTTTAATTTAGGATGAGCTTTAATTTCTTTATAACTGCTTAATATTTCTCCTCTTGGATGAATCTTGTGGTCTTCACAAAAATGCGTTCTTTGTTCTTCTGTCCATTCATTCCAAACTTCCTCTGCTGTTTTTCCTTTATAGTTGTTTGGTATTTTACCACCAGATTTAAATTTATCCCTTGGACTATCGTCGGAATGTTTTCTATCTGCACGACGTTCATGATAAATCTCAATCTTTTTATTAGGATATGAGCCATCAGGATTTTTTTTATACTTTTCAATCTCTTTTTTAGTAGGAGTCTTGTAATGCAATTTCTTGGCTAATTTACTTTCAGAACCATCTTTATTTTTTAGGTGGTCAGTTTTAAATCTATAGCCAGTACGTTTTGCTTTACGTGCTTTATCTTCAGGTGTAGTTTTAGTAGGTTTAAGCAATTTCTTTTTAGGACTTGCTTTACCTTTAGTAATTTCTACCTTTTCTTTTTTTCTACGTTTCATTATAAATATTTTTTAAAAAAATTAACCCTACTAATAAATGTTACGAGTTCAATTAAGCGTTGTTATCACAAGGAGAACCAGTATCTCTTTGTTCCCATTGAGTACAATTTCCATTTGTATCTCTTTCTGAACAGCACCACATTTTATTTTCTCCTAAAGTTCTTTTCGGAATCTCTCTTAATGCTTCATTGGCATATACTCTTTTAAATTTTCTTCCTTTTCCAGATACACCATAGTACCCAGCATTCGCTCCATAATAAGAAGGCACAGCTCCATTCATTCCGTAATATCCACCGCCATTAGCACCATACCAACCTACATAATCATAATTTGGAAAATTCATTGGTTGAACAAATACTTTGTTACCATCAAATCCAGTTTCGATATATCCTTTTCTACCAGATATTCCGCTTGTTTGTGTTGGTTTTACATTTGGGTCTTTAGCTGGAGGTGCTTTTTCATTTGAATCTTCAGTAGGACTTTCATTTTTTTCTTTAAAAGCCCATATTGCTAATCCTACTAATGCGATAGCTCCTAATCCGTAATAAATATGTTTCTTTTCCATGATATTATTTTTTTAAAATTATTATTAAAATTAATTATTGTCCTAAATTTACCGAAGCTCCAGAAGATATTCCGCATTTACTACATCTTCCTGCTCTTTGTTCTGCTGCACTACAAGTCCAGCATTGCCCATTTACGTAATTACTATATACTTTTCCTTTTAACTTTGGATTTGGATATGTAAATCCGTTATCGCCATTTGAACCATAATAACCAGCAACTCCAGAGAAATTATTTGAAGAAGCTTTTAAAGGTTTGCAATTTACCCAATTTGAACCATCCCACTCACAAATGTCACCTGATATAACTGACTTTGTGCCTACTTTCATTCTACCTGCTGGATTTGATGTGTTTCCAGATGTATCAGTAGTTACAGGAGGAGTTGCCGTTGATGTTGCTGGAGTTGTAGTTGGCGTTGCAGTCGGTGTAACTGGTTTTGGCGTAGTGTTTGAAGCTACCGTTGGTTTATCATCGCTATCTTTCATAAGATACCATGCTGTAAATCCAACAGCAACTAAGCCTAGTCCTAAATATAATTTCTTGTTTTCCATTTTTTTGTTTTTAATTGTTAGTTAATTTTTAACTGCATGTTTTTTATTTAATATTAAGCATTACATAAATCCTCCAGCAACACATTTTCGTTCAGCACCACTCCACTTCGTTCCAGAAGGACATTGAAAATTATTTCCTACAACAGTAGGTCTTCCAGTTACTCCGCTAAAATTTTTATGAGCAACAGATGTACCCGTATTACTACCATCATTAACAATATCGCCAGCTTCATGTTGACCAGATAGAGTATCTCCTGCTCCACCATGTGCAAATACAGCATTTCCAACTGGTGTCCGTAAGGCGTAGCCGATTAAAATACCTGCTACTGCTCCAATTCCAGCGAATAACATTGTACTCTTATTCATCTTTTTTGCAATTGCTAATCCGCCAAGTCCGCCTACTAAAGCTAAACCTGCTGGCATACCATAAACTATTAAATTATTGTATGTAGTTACTTGTGATTGTGTCATTGTTGTTGCCATTTTGTTTGTTTTTAAGTTTTAAAAAAATTAATTGTTATAATTATTTATTAATCTAAAAATTCTATTTAATATTAAGCATTCTCTTTCTCATTAAGTCTTTTAATTCACTTACCGATTGAGCTGAAAATTTAGCCCTGTTCTCTGGTGTATCGCCATCTTCTCTAAGTAGTCTTGTTATAATATATTCTTTTTCTGCACTAACAGCTATAGCGTATAAAGCTATCCCTCCTAATATTAGGAGACCTGTTGTTATTATTACCGAATACTTACCTTCCATCTATTTTTTTTTAAAATTATGATACAAATTTACAACAGCTATTTGGGTCTTTAGAACAATTAAATTGTCCTTTTGGACAGCTCAGAGTTCCGTAATTTGAACCAACTAATACTTCTCTATTTGTTATTGTTCCACTATTTTTAACAGTAGGTCTTCCAGTTACTCCTACTATTGCTAATGTTATAATGCCTATTATTATTGAGTACTTTCCTTCCATTTAGTTGTTTTTAGTTTTAAACTGTTCCTGTTTCCATTTGTAAAACTTTACGCTCCAATCTCCCTCTTCATAATTTGCATTTGAAAATATCTCTTTATATTCAAACCATTCCTTTGCTATACTTGTTTGAAACCATTTTCTTACTTCTCTGTGTTTAGTGCATGTAACATTAAAATCATTTAATTCTACACTTTCAATTTCTTCGTTTGATAATTTGCAATTACATATATCACATTTTGTCATTCTATCAGAATATTCAGAAATGAATCCTAATTTTTTCTTAATTATTTCCGTTTGAAAAACAAATTTATATTCATCATGTTTTTTGCATGTAATTACAAAAGCACGAGGGTCTAATAAACCATTTTCAATTACTATTTTTTCATTACATATTCCGCAATTCGTATTCATTTTATTTTTTTAAATTGTTATTATATTGAGCTTCTGAAATAGATTCTGTTATAACACTATCTGTACCTTGTGGAGCTGGTGTTGTAGCGATATACATAGCGACGTATCCATTCCCGACTTTTGCTTTATCAACTTTAGAAAAATTATATTGTAATCCATTCTTATAAATTGTATTTGCTAATATGCCAGTTCCTTCACCTTGTATCGTAGCTGGATTTCCTGTCTTCTTACCTCCCCAATATACAAGAGCTAAATATACAGCTCCTGCTATTGCAAAAACTTTTATTACTGCTTTGTTGCTTTCTGATATTGGCATTTTTTGTTTTTTTTAATTTTAAAGTCCTGCTAAATCAACATTGCTTCCATAAGCCCCACAAATCACTGGCTTATAATTTCCAAATTTATCTACATATCCACATACACTTGCATTATCTTGCCATACTGGATAATATGGATAATAACCACCCCATCCAAACCAAGGATTAATTCTTCCTCCATGATGACCTCCGTGTCCTCCAAAACTACTTGTACTATATGTTTCGTTTGGGCAATCGGATTTTCTATCATCTTCAATTGTACCATCTGCACTAACTTTTATTTCAGAAGATTTTGGAAGTCTGGTATTCCAAGCATACGCACCTAAACATAAAAGAGTAAATGCTCCTAAGCCGTAGTAAATATGTTTTTTAGTAAATTCCATTTTTTATTTTTTTATAAAAAAATTAAACTGCTAAATCCATTTCTCCGCTTCCGCAAAATTTTACACCATTTGATTCGGTTGCGCAAACATATGGATAGGGGTAAGAAAAAATGGGATAATTTCCTCCCAAACCACCATTCCACCCTCCAGCGTAAAACGGATGCCCTCCGCCATTCCTACCACCAAAATTTGATTTCATTCCATTTGCTCCAGAAAATGC
>DATMPR010000363.1:0-7416 GCA_035567575.1 Bacteroidia bacterium | reverse complement strand
TGGGTAAGGTAATTAATCATCCGACACATATACGGAGCGACATACATGGTTTTTCCCACATTTTAAATTTGATCGCGTATTATGAATTGGGAAATACAGAAATGGTACAGTATCAGATCAAATCGGTTTTCCGGTTTTTATCTAAACTCGAAGAAATGAACCAGGTGCAGCAATATATTCTTGGTTTCTTGCGTAAAGTTCCGATCATGGATACCGTTAGTGTGAAGAAAGAGTTCATTAAATTACGAAGCAATCTTATCAAATTGCAGCAAGACCCATACGAGAAACGCGCTTTCCTTTATCTTGATATTATTTCGTGGTTAACCTGTAAGATCGAGAACCGGAGTATACAGGATGTTATGCGCGAAAAAGCCCTCAGCAAAGCCAAGATCATCAACGATTAATTTACTTAATTGATCAGAACTCAATCAAAAACCTGATTTACTTCAGTATTAATGCCATTTTTAATGACATTCGGTTTTTAAAAGTGCTGAGTGGAGATAGTTTTATCTTATAAGTTTTTAGATTTGTACAAGAATTAAACTTTATATGAAAAAAATTTATTGGATAGTAGGAATAGGCATTGTACTAATTTTAGCAGTTGTTGTAATAAAAGCACTTAATGGAAGTAAACCTACTGAGGTAATGACTGAAAAGGTTCAAAAACGCAGTATAATTGAAAGCGTTTCGGCCAATGGAAAAGTGCAGCCGGAAACTGAATTGAAAATTACTTCTGATGTGAGTGGTGAAGTTGTTGAAATGCTTGTGAAGGAAGGCGATCAGGTAACAAAAGGTCAATTATTATGCCGTATTAAACCTGATATTTACCAAAGCGCCATTGAACGTGTGGATGCAACCGTAAATAGTACAAAAGCAAATTTAAAAACCAATTTAGCGCAATTAGAGCAGGCCAAAGCCAATTTAGCAAACTCAGAAGCAAGTTTTGCAAGGAATAAAAAATTATTCGATCAAAATGCTATTTCGCAGCTGGATTATGATGCTTCTAAAGCTGTAGTTGAAGCTTCACGCGCCAATGTATTAGGTTTAGAAGAAAATATTAAAGCCTCAGAATTTAATGTAAAAAGTGTTGAAGCATCATTACGGGAAGCAAGCACCAATTTGGATAAAACTTTTATTTATGCACCGGTTGACGGAACTGTTTCGAAATTAAATGTTGAAAAAGGTGAGCGTGTTGTTGGTGTAATGGGTTTACAAGGAACAGAAATTTTACGTCTGGCTGATCTAAATGAAATGGAAGTAAGCATTGAAGTAAATGAAAATGATATTATACGTGTTCATAAATATGACACTGCTTTAATTGAAGTGGATGCTTATTTAGATAAAAAATTTAAAGGTATAGTAACTGAAATTGCAAACTCAGCAAATACAATTGGTGTAACTGCCGATCAGGTTACAAACTTTGTGGTGAAGGTGAGAATTCTAAGGGAATCTTATGCTTATCTAATTGCTGAAAAAGCTGCGGCGCCTTTTCGTCCGGGAATGAGCGCAAGTGTTGAAATACAAACGAAACATGTAACAAATGTTTTATCGGTTCCTATTATGGCAGTTACCTCACGTATTTTAGATTCAATAAAAGTAAAAAAGGAAAATTCGGACGAAGACAGGGATCTGAAAGTAACGAATGAAGAAGAAGAAAAAACGAAATCAAAAGACAAGGATAAAGAAAAATTGAAAGAATATGTTTTCACAATTAAAGATGGTAAAGCAAATATGATCGTGGTTAAAACCGGAATTCAGGATAACGATTATATTGAAATTGCCAGTGGTATTACGGATGGTATGGAAGTAATTACCGGTCCGTACGGCGCTGTTGCCCGCACTTTACGTAAAGGCACAAAAGTAAAAGTAGTTGATAAGGATAAATTGTTTTCATCAACCGAAAAATAATTGTCTTTAATCTTAAATATTGAAACATCAACAACACTTTGCTCAGTTTCTATAGCTAAAGACGGAAAAATTATTGCACTCAAAGAAATTAATGAAGGCTATACTCACGCAGAAAATCTTCATGTTTTTATAAAGGAAGTCCTTGAAAAAGCAGGTAAAATCCCAAAAGATCTGAATGCAATTGCAGTTGGCGGCGGCCCGGGTTCTTATACCGGTTTGCGAATTGGTGTTTCTGCTGCTAAAGGTTTAGCGTTTGCCTTGCAAATTCCGCTTATTGCAATTAATACATTAGTCACCATGGCTGCGACAGCCATTTCGCAAAACAGATCAGATATTTTATATTGTCCGATGTTAGATGCGAGGCGGATGGAAATATATACTGCAATTTTTGATGTGAATTTAAATACGGTTAAAGAAACATCACCACAAATAATTTCGGAAGAAGATATTTCTTTTTTTAATACAGGAAAACCAATTTGCTTTTTTGGTGATGGAATGCCAAAGTGTAAAGATCTGCTGAAAAAAACACCTTCATCATCATTTATTGATAATATTGTTCCTTCTGCGGATGCGCTTGCAGAATTAGCCTATAAAAAGCTGTTAAACGGTCAATTTGAAGATGTGGCCTATTTTGAACCCTTTTATTTGAAAAATTTCATTATCAATGGAGGAAATGGTAATTAACCATCAGCACCTTATAATTAATCCGCGTAAATCTGTGTAATCTGTGGCTAAATTTTTATCTTGCATACGCATGCAAGGTAAATTATATATCGTGCCAACTCCTATTGGTAATTTAGAAGATATTACATTTCGCGCGCTTACAGTTTTAAAACGAGCTGATCTGATCTTAGCGGAAGATACCAGGAACTCCATTTTTCTTTTAAAACATTTTCAAATTGATAAGCCATTAAAATCCTATCACCAGCATAATGAACATAAAACAGTTCAGGATATTGTTGAAATGATCAATGCAGGAAAAACTATTGCATTGATAAGCGACGCCGGTACGCCGGGAATTTCTGATCCCGGTTTTTTATTGGTTCGCGAAAGTCTAAAAAATAATATTCCTGTTGAAACATTGCCCGGAGCAACAGCATTTGTTCCCGCTCTTATAAATAGCGGTTTGTCTTGTGATAGTTTTGTGTTCATAGGATTTTTACCCCAAAAGAAAGGCCGACAAACAAAATTGAAATCATTACTGAATGAAGAACGCACAATGGTATTTTACGAATCACCTTTCCGTTTAATAAAAGCATTGGAAGAATTTAAAGAATATTTTGGTGAAGAGCGTTTAGTTTCTGTTTCGCGTGAACTTACAAAATTGCATGAAGAAAATTTCAGGGGAAATTTAACTGAAGTCATTGATCATTTTAATTCAAAACCTATAAAAGGTGAAATAGTAATTGTTTTACAAGGAAAATCAGAATGAGTAAGAAAAAAGATACAGGTGCTCCACCCGGCACAGTTGTTTATACAGGCGAGAATAAAGGCGACCGGATTAAGATCTCGTTAATTGAATATAACGAGCGTGATTTTTTTGAACAGGAGTTCTATGATCTTTCGGAATGCATTTCACATATTAAACCTGAGTTAGTAAAATGGATCAATGTGGAAGGTGTTCATAAAACGGAAGTGCTGGAAAAAATCGGTCAGCTTTATAATATACATCCTTTAACACTCGAAGATATAGCACACGTTGATCAGCGGCCAAAATTTGAAGATTATGATAATTATGTTGTGGCCATCATGAAAATGATAAGCTATAATAAAGCGGTGACTGCCGAACAATTATCAATAGTATTATTTGATAACATGGTGATCTCATTTCAGGAACCGCAAGGCGGCGATGCCTTTGATATTATCCGTAACCGCTTACGGCAGGCGAAGGGTCGCATTCGTAAATGCGGAGCTGATTATTTAGCTTATGCTTTAATGGATGCAGTGGTGGATTGTTATTTTCACGCCATCGAAAAAATTGGAGATACAGTAGAAGAAATTGAAGAAGAAATTATAGCTACCGCAGATCGTAAATCTTTATTGCAGCTATATGATCTAAAACGCGAAATGATCTTTTTGCGAAAACAAGTTTGGCCAATGCGTGATATGATCGCAAACATGGTTCGTTCCGAAACGCGGCTTATTAATCCGGCAACCGATATTTACTTACGCGATTTACAAGACCACGTAACACGCATTATAGATACAGTTGAAACCTACCGCGATCTGTTATCTGGTATCATGGATATTTATTTAAGTACCAATGCCAATAAAATGAATGAGGTCATGAAAGTACTTACCATCATGTCCTCGATCTTTATTCCTGTTACTTTTGTCGCCGGTGTTTATGGAATGAATTTCGAATACATGCCGGAATTAAAATCACCCTACGGTTATGCTATAACCTGGGGTGTCATGTTAGTAATCATGACCGGTCTTATTATTTATTTTCGCAGAAAGAAATGGATGTAAATCCTTATCCTTAATGTTTACTAGGTCGAAAGTAAAAGATGCTGCAGCTTTTGAGGGAGGCCATTAACATTAAAAGGTTTTGCCAGATAATACGCCTTGCCAATACTATAACCCATATTGTAAAGTTCTTTTTCAGGTAAGTATGACATTAAAATAATTGGAATGTCTGATGTAAGAAATTGCGAATTTATTATAGACATAAATTCAATTCCATTCATATCCGGCATTATTATATCGAGCATAATTAGATCCGGTTTTTGCATGTTTAATTTAAAATAAGCATCATGAACATTATTGGAGGTAGTAATGTGGTAGCCGCTGGATTCAAGTTTTTTCTTTATGGCTTCAAGCAGAAACTCATCATCATCTACAACTAAAATATTTTGAATATCCTTTTTTAAGAGCATGACACAAATTTTTATGGGTTAATTATCATCCGGATATTTTTTCCCGTTTTCCATTAGCCTCAGATGTTTTCTAATGGCATCTATTACCGTATTATTTTTTTCGCAAATTATTTCCACTATTTCTAGCATGTGGTTGTATTCTTTGTTTTTCGCAGACTGGATCTCTGTATATTTTAAAAGGTTCACCAATTCATCAAGTCCCATTATCGAATAAGAGGGAATATTTTTATGAGCAGTATTTTTAAGTTTTAACCAATCACTCGTTAAAATTGCTGAATGTAAAGATTCAGAACATTCATAGACCTGTGTAATAAATTTTTCAAGCATTTGCTTTGTAAATGTTTCATCATCGTTGCCAATTTGATTTAATTGATCAAGATTGAAGAGAGCTGGTGCTGCTTGTGTGTTTTGTGTTGTTTTCATAAACTATTTTATTAGTACTGATTATAATATAGTAAATATTGTACCACAAAAGAGTAGTTTTTAAATTAAATCTATAACTATACAAATCAACTAATTATGAAAGAAGAAATAAGTTTACATAAATTACATTTTCCCGTTTTTAGAAAAAAAATCCCGAAAATAGAAATTAGCCAATGATTATATAAGTAAAGAAGAGATTTTTGAAAACTAAAAAATAAAAATTTCGGTGATGAAAACAGTCTAAATTCACCTAAAATGTTTAATAATGGAATTAAATATTTTTGAAAATATTTAAAATCAGTTTGTTATAAATCGATGAAAGATAAGTTTTTGAAAGGATTCTTATACGAATAATATTACCTAAAGGTTTCAATCATCAAACTTCAAAAGAAAATAAAAATTAGTTTTGGACTGATTTTTGTAAACATTTTTAAGTAAATGAAGTTTAATTTAAGGAAAGTAAATTTTTTTTGTGGAAACAAATTTATTTAGTTAAATTGTATTAAGAAATATCTGTTCTTTTTTCCTCATTTAAAATTCAATAATTAACCATATAAAAAAGGAGTAATTATGAGCAATTTTACTAAATCAAGACCAATTGACATATTATTGGTGGAAGACAATCCGGGTGATATAAGGCTTACCCAAGAAGCTTTTAAAGACGGAAAAATAAAAAACGACCTGAATGTTGTAATGGATGGCGAAGAAGCTATTTATTATCTGAAAAAAACCGGTCAATATTCAAATGCTAATACACCGGATATAATTTTACTGGATCTTAACTTACCAAAAAAAGACGGTAGGGAAGTTCTTGCAGAAATTAAAGACGACCCTTTGCTTAAATGTATACCGGTAATTATTCTTACAACTTCTTCAGCCCAAAGCGATATTTTAAGCACCTATTCACACCATGCTAATTGCTATATCATGAAGCCGGTTGATTTTAACCAGTTTATAACGGTAATACGCACCATTGAAGATTTTTGGCTGACCATTGTTAAACTTCCCGCTAAACTCACTTAAATAAAAAATTATGAAGCCACCTGAAAATGCAAAAGTTTACGAATGGGACACTTCCACATTTTGGTTTGATGAATCAGGAATATTTTGTTCCATTTCAAAAAAAACGCCGCCACAATCGTTAGATGAAGTTAAAAAAAGCATGGAAGAACTTTACAAAATTATTGGCGGCAAAAAAGTATGCATGCTGCTTGATGTTACTTATTCGGCGGAATCAACAAAAGAAACGCGCGATTATGCCGCTGTTGAATTTCCTAAATTCGTTAAGGCAATCGCCATGCTCTCGCAATCGGCACTCGGTAAAATGATGGCGAATTTATTTTTCAGCATTAAAGCACAACCCTATCCGGTTAAAATGTTCACTGATGAAAATGAAGCCAAAGCATGGTTGAAACAATATTTGTAAAATGAAAAAAAGCCTTGAAATATTAACCCCTGATCAGAAAAAAAACGACGAGCGCATCGATATGGTGCTTGAACAGATCTCAAATCTTATCAAAGGTGATTATAAGGCGAGAATATCGCTTAACGGTGAAAAAGATAAAATAGCATCGATATGTGCCGCTTTAAATAATCTTGCTACAGATCTTGACAACCAAAGAACCGATAAGAGCGATGATAAAAACAGGTTAGATAGCATTACAGATGTTTTATTGGAATACACTGTTTCAAATTTTTCCCGGAAGGCGGTGATAAGTGATAAAGGTGATGAAATAGATTCAGTTTCTGCAGGACTTAATGTTTTAGGTGAGGAACTGGAATTCGCAATTTCATCGCAAAAAAAATATTCGGATGATCTGGAGAGAATAAATACTTTGTTGAGTCAAAGTAACGAAAAGATCAGAACCATATTCGATAATGCGCCGGACGCAATAATTGCTACCAATCTTGACCATAAAATTACAGAGTGGAATAAAGCGGCGGAAGCAATGTATAAATATACAAGAGAAGAGATAATTGGAAGATCAATAGATGATATTATTCAGTCGGAGCACATTCTTCCTTTGACACGCAAGAAAGCTGAAGAGGAGATGAAAAAAACCGGTTTGTGGAAAGAGGAATTGTATCAGGCATCACCGAGAAAAGAAAAAATGACAGTATTGTCTTCAACTTCTCTGTTAAAAGACGGGAATGGAATCGCGCTTGGTTATTTGGAAGTTAACCGTGATATTACTGAGATCCGTAA
>DATMPR010000362.1:0-2890 GCA_035567575.1 Bacteroidia bacterium | reverse complement strand
TTTTGATCATTCTGAATTTGTCATCGGGTTTTTGTTCCGGACAATCCAAACAACTCGATTCGCTGGAGAATCTCTTAAAAACTACAAAGCAAGATACAAACCGGGTTAAGCTTTTGATAAAAATAGCTAATCGTTACAAATCCATAGATCCTGAAAAAACAGTTAGTTATTCTAAACAGGCATTGCATCTGGCTCAAAGTATTCATTATACAAAAGGGATCTTTAAAAGTTTCGAGATGCTTGCACATGGCATGCAATATACTAATCAATACACTGAAGCTTTACCTATTGTAATGAATTGGGAACATGTTTGCGATTCGTTAGGCGATCTTAATCAAAAAGCTCAGAGTTTGAATATGAAAGGTCTTATTTATTCCCAGCTAGGCGACTATTCGAAATCTGTAGAAAATTATTTTGCCGCCATTAAAATTGATGAAGCAGCGGATCACAAAGAGGCGCTTGCCGGTGATTATGGAAATATTGCTTTGGTGTATGAAGCTATGAAAAAATATTCAACAGCTTTAGAATATATTGCCAAAGCCATGAGTATGGATTCTATAACGGATAATAAAAAAGGATACGCTAATGCTTTAGGAAATTTAAGTAATATATACGATGAAATGGGTGATCATAAAAAGGCATTGATCTACGCCCTTCGGTTTTTGCTATTAGAACAGGAATTAGGCAACGAAGCAAATGTAGCCGGTGCTTTATCTAATATTGGAAGTATTTATGACGCAATGGATGAACGAGATAAAGCCATCGAATATTATCTGAAATCTTTACCTATTGCTGAAAAAATTGGCAATAATGATATTATCATGGCTAATCAACTCAATATAGGTAATTGGTACATTGATAAATCTCAATTCACCACTGCAATTGAAATGATAAAAAGCGCGACTGCCATAGCTATTGAAACAGTATCTAAACCTCATATAAGCGAATGCTACAGATTACTCGCCTTGGCTTATAATGGAAAAAAAGATTTTGCAAAAGCGTATGAATACTTAGATAAGTTCAATCAGTTAAAAGATACATTATACAACGAAGAAAATACGAGGCAAATAAATCAAATGTCAGCCATGTATGAAAAAGACAAGCAGCAAATTAAAATTGACGCGCTCGAAAAAGAAAAAATATTCTCTAAACAAATAATTGAAAAGCAGAATAATTTCCGTAACGTGCTTATTTTGGTAGTTGTGCTTATCGTTTTATTGGCAGTTGCTTTGTTTATCGGATTCAATAATAAAAGAAAAGATAACCGTTTACTCGAGCTCCGTAATTTGGAAATTCAAAAACAAAAAGAAATAATTACAGAAACAAATAAAAGCATGACAGACAGTATTAATTACGCTAAAAGAATTCAAGAATCTGTTCTGCCTGCTAAAGAAGTAAAATATCATCTGTTTCCTGACGCTTTTGTATTCTATCAGCCGCGCGATATAGTAAGCGGCGATTTTTATTGGTTTGCAGAAAAAAATAATAAACGGATAATAGCCGCGGTTGATTGTACAGGACATGGTGTGCCGGGTGCTTTTATGAGTATGGTTGGGATCGGTCAGCTTAATAATATTGTGATGCAAAATAATATCACCAAGCCATCTGAAATTTTAAATCAGCTTCAAATAAATATTCATTCCGAATTAAAACAAAACAATAAGGATACAAGCGCAAGAGATGGAATGGATGTTGCAATTTGTTCTTTTGATTATGAAAACAAAACTATTGAATATGCAGGGGCCAACCGGCCTTTAATAATAATAAACAAACTGAAAAATGATTTAAACACCATTGACCCCGATCATTTTTCGGTTGGCGGAACAGATGATATAGTGAAGGCATTCACCAATCATGTTTTTGATTTTTCAATCGGTGATTGTTTTTACATTTTTTCTGATGGGTTTCCGGATCAATTTGGCGGACCAAAAGGAAAAAAATTCAGGATCAAAAATTTAAAAGAATTATTACTTTCCATTTCTCAAAAGAAAATGAGTGAGCAAGAAGATATTTTAAGCAAAACTTTTACTGATTGGAAAGGAAATTTAGAACAAGTAGACGACATTCTGGTAATTGGTATCAGGGCATAAATACGATAAAAAATATTTTTTCAAAACAAACATTGAATCGTCTTTAAACCGGTTCCAAAACAGTTGGTAAAATAATTAACATGTACAAAGTTTGAATATTTAAAAATTATAAAAAATGAAACATAAACATAACTGGCATGCAAAACATGCCGATAGCTTGCCATTGGGAGACCGGTTGGCTGATTCAGTTGCAAATGGAATGGGTTCCTGGAAATTTATCATTGTACAAACAATTTTGGTAGTATTATGGATGACATTAAATCTTGTCGGATTTTTTTATCATTGGGACGTTTATCCTTTTATATTACTTAATCTTCTTTTTTCAACACAAGCTGCATACGCCGCCCCAATTATTATGATGTCGCAAAACAGGCAAAATGAACGGGACAGACATCATGCTCAGGCGGATTATCAAACTAATTTAGAAGCTAAACTGGAAATTGAAGCATTACAAAAAAGTTTGAACACAATAGAAATTGAAAAGTTAGATAAGATCATAAAGATGATAGAAGGAATTAAAAAGGAAATCGGCACGAAAAATTAAATTACTCAATTATAAAATTGAAGTGAACAATTTACGTTTGAAACACTAATGAAGTTAAACCATCCCCAATTAGTTGATCTCTTGAAACAAGCTTACTCCGCCGAGAAAGCCGCGGCTTTTGCTTACATCGGACATGCCGGCTCGGTAAAAGATAGAGCTGCCAAAATTGCGATTAAGCAAATTGAAGATGATGAGTGGTTTCACCGTAAGGAAGTTTTAGAAATCATGAATGAATATGAAGTTCCAATTTCAAAAT
>DATMPR010000361.1:0-4556 GCA_035567575.1 Bacteroidia bacterium | reverse complement strand
GGTTCATAATTCCATAATAATCCATCAATGCTATCTACGCATAGCATATCTTCAAGTCTTTTTTTTAATCTGTCTTTATTACCCATTATATATTAACTCAGCAACTTTTTTTGCGTTTTTTAATTTACTAAAATTACTTATATACCTTGAGCCTTTTTCCAACCTGTAAAATGAATTAAATTTTTTTAACCCTTCTTTATTTATAGTAAATCCATCATTTGCCCATGAAACAGTTTCTAATGTATACCACTGATTACGTCGTTTATCATAGCTCCATTTAAGTTTTTTCATAAATTTACTTTACTAGGCTTAATCGAATTAATTATTGGTTGCATTTCAACAACAGATTTACTAAATTTTTTCACCCAAACTCCTCCTATTTCAATGGTTTCGCTTCTGTATCCTCTTTTTTCAAGTTGTGCATCTATTGGGCAATCACTTGGAGGTTCGCTCAATCCATCTAATATACAAACCATATTATCTGGCTCATCCGAGTCAGCATATCTTTGACAACTTAAATATCCATTATCATTAATCAACATATACTGGCATCCAGAATATTCTTTTACTGGATTATCTTTTGTAGCTAATAGTTCCCATGCTTTGTGTTTAATTCCTGTTTTACATTCAGGATAATTAATGAATTCTTGCAATGCTTCTTCAAGAGAATTTGCTTGAATGAATGCTGTGTTGTGTTCGCTCCATCCTATTAAATTCCTCCTTACATCGTCTTCCGTTGGAGTATAGTCGGTTTTATGCTTTACCTCAAGACCTATATTATCTACACACATCAGGGTAATTTTTCCAAATCCTTTTACACCTATTGATGTAAATCTTCTACCGTATGGTATTATATAATTCTTTTTCATTAATACTTAATAAATTTTAACGCTAAGTTTACGATTTCTTTTTCTGTGGTCTTTGGATAAGACATCTCTTTAATCAATCTGTATTGAACAATGAATTTAGTCCACTCTGTAAAAGATAATTTCATGTTATTTATTTTCATTTTTTAATATTTTTATTATACCACTCGATGAATTTAACGCAAGTAATAAATACTGCTTCAACTTTTAGCTCTGTTTTTGGTTTTAATTTCTTATTATTAATCTCTCCATAAAATACCTGAATGGTATAAAATTTTCCGCCAATAGCTTCAAAAGGTTTTCTTTTTTGTTTCCATAAAAAGTTTGTTTTTTTAGTGCTGTACCACCATGACAGAACAATTGAGTATTTAATTTTCAAACTAGTTTCTGTTATTCCTTCTATTTTATCAACTACGTGCATAAGCCAGTTCCAGTCATTATGATACTTGCCAAATATTGGATTAGTTATGTTTTTTATTCCCATAAAATTTCCAATAATCTTATTTCCTTTTCGTATTTCTGATTTATTCATATTACCACTTAATTAAATTGCCTTCAAATTTTTTACTGCCGTGCATTTTTTTGAAAAGTTCAAAGAACTCAACGCTATTTTTAAAACCATCCGCTTTTGCAAATATTTCTATTTCACCTAATCTCAATTCGTAATTACTAATAAAAACTTTTGAGCGAGAAGGCTGTATAGTAACTCGGTCTATGCTTTTACAAACTACATCTTTTATTTTCTTACAATCTTTAGTTCTTAGTCCTGTGTATAAATGCAACTTCTCCCCCACTTTTATAGGTCGTTTCCTAAACTTTCTTACTGTTTGTTTTTTTCTGCCGTTTTTTATTTGTCTTTCAAACTGTTTTCTAAATCCGATTAATGCCATTTTCTTATGTTTTTACAATTGTTTTGTCTTTATTTTTACTAAAATAGTACCATATAATATAACCACCAACAACACCAAGTGCTATAATAATAATCCAATAAAAAGTACTTCCGTTTTTTATGCCACTAGCAGGAGCTGAGTCTTTTTTAGGTACTGGTTTCTCTATTTCTTGTACTACTTTTGTTTTACCGTCTTTTAATATCAAATTAATGTTCCCACAATAGTCGCATTTGCAAGAAGTTTCATTTTTGCTTATAACACTAAGACCAGCTCCGCAACTTCCGCAATTAATTGAACTAATTCTTACGATATTGTTATTTATTTTCATTTTCTATTTCTAATATTTGTATTTCTATTTCTTCAATAACCGATTCTATTGAAGCAATCACCCATTTTGCATGAACTCCAACCTGAATCGACATATCAACGGATTTAATTCCTTTTAATCTGGCTTTCTCTATTCTTAAATCGCTTTGTAATTTATCAAGCAATATTTCTTCTCTTAAACTCATTTTGATTTTTTATTTAATAATTTGGTGACTTTTTCACGAATTGATTTCTTAGGCTTATAATTATTATATACTGGAAGAGTATTTCTAGCTCTTACATAATTAGAATCTTTCATTAAACGCATAATTTCAACCATTCTGTCCGTATCTATAGGTTCTATTGGTTTTGGAGCGTCATCTTTTTTCTGTGCTTTAAATGCCTTCTCAGCTTCTTTCTGTGCTTTTTTTAAAGCTTCAATTTCTTTTTGTGATAAAGGTTTGTCTTTTGGCTTGTGTTTTAAAAGAGCCTCTCTTTCTGGTTGAAATTTAGGAGTATGTTTGGTCATGAAAGAAGTAAAAAATAATTCCTTTTCATAATTTTTATCGTTTCCATAACTATTCATTGATTTGAAAGTATCAAATAATCTATCAAATTCTTTTAAAAATAATTCATAGAAAAAATTAGTTTTATACTCTACCTCATTAAAATCTGAATCATCCAATTTTACTTCATAAAATTTTTTATCATCTTTTATTTTACAAAATGGATTCACAGACATT
Source organism: Bacteroidia bacterium (assembly GCA_035567575.1). Classification (GTDB taxonomy): domain Bacteria; phylum Bacteroidota; class Bacteroidia; order B-17B0; family Aurantibacillaceae; genus JAHEYG01. Next base: position 1,751 of record DATMPR010000361.1, on the reverse strand, counting down.
ATAGAGTTAGTAGCTATTGTACAATATTCTAATCCTGATTTTTTAAATCTGCGTATTAAATTTTCATCCGAAACATCTTCTTCTTTAAGATTATACTTTTTCATGTACTCTTCAAGAAATGCTTTAGCGTTGGCTTTTTCACCACTATCACCTCTATTAGCTAAGGCATACAGCTTTCTTCCTTTTCTTATTATATTATCAACACTCTGTGCCACAAAAATTAATCTAATTCAGCTAAAATTTTTCTTATTAATGTTTTAAATGATTCAGGAAAATCTTTATTTAAAATCCACTCTCCAAATCCTTTATTGTCTTTTATTTTTTGTCCTTTTGAAGCACCGAAATTCCAAACGTAATCTCCATTTTCATCTCTAATTATTCTCCCAGCCCAATCAACACGATTATCTTGTTTACAAAAATCAGACAACTCCTTTACTGTTTTCCCTTTTAATTCTTCGTATTTATTTAATTGTGCTCCAAAAACTTCAATGGTTGCATTATTATCAGCTTCTGCATTATGAGCATCTTCCATCTCTTTACCGCAATAAAATTTAACAGCAGTAGATAAATCACGTTTTTCGAATTTTTTAAATATAGTACAAACATCTATGCTTTGTACGCTTTCTGGGGATGGATAATCATAACCACATCTTGCAAATTCTTCCTGAAGTAATTGATTATCGAAAAAACTATTATTGTAGCCACCGACATCACAACCCTCAAAAAAAGTATACATTGATTTTGCTAATTTTTGGAATGTTGGGCAATTTTCTACATCTTTATCAGAAATACCATGAACATCGTATGCTTCTTTCTTTATTGGTATTGTTGGATTAATTAAAACTTGTTTATGCTCCCTTGAGCCATCTACATTAAATTTAAAAACAGATAGACTAATAATTCTGTCAGATGAAATGTCAAGCCCTGTCGTCTCGGTATCAAAAAACACAATAGGTTTTTCTAATTTTAAGTCTTTTATAAAATCCATTTTATTCTATTTTAATATTTCTCTTGTCTTATTTAAAATCGTAGTCTTTCCAACAAAATCAACAGGAAATGATTCTATTGTCTTCCCCATATAAGCTATACAACTTTCTAATTCATTAATCCTGTATTTTTTCTCTTTCAATTCATTTATTAAATCTTCATTATGGTTATACAACTCATTATTATTAACACCAAATTCATTTTTACATATTTTAATTATATCTGCTATTGCTTTGTATGTTCCTTGAATGCCATAACCGTATTGTTTAGAATTTAGTTTGTCTAAAATAGTTACAATTTTTTCTTCTATTCTTTCTTCCATCTTAATTTTGTTTGTCCCAATTTTTACTGTTATTCGTTTTTTTAGAAAACGATTTCTTTTTTACTAACATGGGTTTTTCAGATTTTTCTTTTAGCTTATTATTCTTAGCTAAATCTTTTGATATTCCGCTTATTCGTTTCTCAGCTTCTTTACGTTTTTTAATTCCTTTTTTACCGTAGCTTTTAGTTAACATTTCATCCAACGAATAGCCTTTTAAATCAGATTTTTTTATTTTAATTTTTTTACTTTTCTTAGCCATTTTATTATGTTTTAATTATAGATTATCTAGTTGTTTTTGTAAATCAGTTAATTTATCTTCACAATATTTTTTAGTAATTATTATTAGTGCATTGGTTAAAGATTCTTCGTTAATAATAGGACAAAAAGGTGAGCCTTCTTTTATAGACACTCCAAAGATTACCTCAAAATTACCCTCTTCATT
>DATMPR010000360.1:0-3029 GCA_035567575.1 Bacteroidia bacterium | reverse complement strand
AAATCCACAGCCCACAACCATTTTAGTTTTTTGCTACAAATACAAAACATTAGACAAACGCAGCGCATTAGCAAAAGCCATTCAAAAAAATGCTGTGTATGTTGAGTTTTCTCAGCTGTATGATAATCAGGTTCCGGATTGGATCAATAACTATGTGAAGGAAAAAAAATATGTTATTGGTCCGAAAGCTTCTTTTTTAATGGCTGAGTTTTTAGGTAAGGATTTATCTAAAATCGTCAATGAAATAAATAAACTGGTTATCAATTTAAAAGAAGGAAACGAAATTACAGCGGAGGCTGTTCAGGATAATATTGGCATCAGTAAAGATTATAATATTTTTGAATTTCAGGATGCGCTTGCTAAAAAAGATATTTTAAAAGCGAACCGGATCATTAATTATTTTGCCGCTAACGAAAAAGAACATCATCCGGTTATGATCACAGGTTCATTGTATAACTATTTCTCCAAAATCTTAAAATATCATTTCTTACCCGACAAAAGTAAATTCACAGCTGCAACAGCTTTAGGTGTAAATCCATTTTTTGTAGATGGGTATGCAAAAGCTGCTTCCAATTACAATACAGGAAAATTAAAACAGGTTTTCTCTTATTTAAAAGAATGTGATCTGAAAACAAAAGGTGTTGATAACAGCGGAATTGCTAATGGAGAACTCCTGAAAGAATTGGTTTTTAAAATTCTTCACTAAACTAAAATCTCTTTCTGGGATTAAAAGGCTTGGTAGGTTTTTCTATTGTAGTTAAAATGCTTTTTACTTTAGCGCCATCTGACAAAACTTCTATAGCTGTTTTAATATCCGAATCGCCTTTTACACTTTGTTCTAAACGGCCAACCTGATAATAATATCGTGAAACAATTTCTTCTTCCAAAAATTGTTTTATTTCTGCCCTGTATTTAACCAGATCATCTTTCTTTTCAGATTTTACTTTGGCAACAAGTGTTTCATATTCTACCTTCATGTTAGTAAAATATTTTTCACCTTCCGCATTCTTTTTTAGTTCATCAAATGCTAATTCGGTTTCGGTTTTATAAGTATAATCTTTGTCCTTTAGGTAATTAATAAATTCATCAAATTCTTTTTCGTTCAGTTGAAAATCTTTTACGGCCGCTATTTTGTCGTGTTTCAGAACGTATTCGGTTGCATAATTAAAAATAAGATTTTTATTTAGTAAAGCAATTGTAACATTGTTTAATTTTTGCTCTTCGGTTTTAAAATCAGGCAACACGCCTGCGCCATCATAAACAATTCTGCCGCCTCTGGTTTTAAACGCTGTAATTAATGAATCAGGAACTTTCTCCACTCTTCCTTCTTCATTCCTGTGTGTATAATCCAAAGCTTGTACACAGCGGCCGCTGGGAATATAATATTTTGCAACCGTCAATTTTATTTGAGTATTATACAATAACGGTTTTGTTTGTTGCACTAAACCTTTTCCATACGAGCGCGAACCAATTAAAACAGCCCTGTCAAAATCCTGAAGCGAGCCGGCTACGATCTCAGCAGCAGAAGCAGAATTTTCATCAATTAAAACTACTATTGGCATTAAAGTATCAATAGCATTATTAACTGCGACGTATGTTTTATCCCAATCACTGACTTTACCCTCAGTGTAAACAACTTCTTTACCTTTCTTCACAAATAAATTTACAATATTTACCGCTTCCAATAATAAACCTCCCGGGTTACCGCGCAGATCTAAAACTAATGATTTACAATTTTTTTCTTTTAATTTTAAAAGTGCGTCTTTCACCAGCACGCTGCAGTTTTCGGTAAAGCTGGTTAATTTAATATAACCGGTTTGGTTATTTACCATTGCTGAATAAGGCACAGCCGAAATTTTAATTTCTTCGCGCATTAAACTTATTTCAACACCAACATTTTGGCCGGGATGAATTACTTTTATTTTTAACGGTGAGCCTGCCTGACCTTTAAGCAAGGGTTTTACATCATCGGATTTTTTTCCTTTAACAACTTGTCCGTTCACTTCAATAATTTCATCGCCCGCTTTTATACCGGCGCGCTGAGCCGAAAAACCTTCGTACGGATCTATGACAATAATTTTTCCGTTAATATCTGTTACCGCAGCACCTACTCCGCCGTATTCGCCGGTGGTCATGTACATAAAATCTTCAATATCGTTTTCGGTAATGTAGTTTGTGTAGGGATCTAATGATTCGAGCATGGCATCAATGGCTGTTTTCATTAATTGCCCTGGTTTTGTTTCATCAACGTAAGATTCGTTTAAAACGCGGTAAAGACTGATAAAAATATCAAGGTTCTTAGATACCTCAAACAGATCGGTTGGTGCAAAACTTGAAAAGAAAATTCCTATTGCAGCAGCAAGAACTATATATGTTTTTTTATTAAAAAATTTCTTCATTTAAATGTAAGTGAAAACCTTACTAAAATTAAGCATTATTTCGCTTATTGTTTAACCGCCCGTAACATTTTACTTAGTTAAAGTATTTAAAAGTTTTGTTATGGCTTTGAAAACAATATCGTATTCTTCAGTCTTACTGCCATAATACAAAAAAGCAAGATCCAGCTTTGTAACCCCAATAGCGGTATAAAAATCTGCCTTTTGTAACCTGTAAGCTTCGCGCATGCGGCGCTTTAATATGTTGCGGTCGTTAGCATGCTTAAACTTTTTTTTTGGCACTACAAACATGGCTTTTATATCAGCTTTTAGCTCGGTTTTTTGGCCTAAGGAAATCAACTTTATAGGATAAACGCTATGGGTTTGTCCTTTTTCGAACAAAACATCTATTTGCTTTTTACTGCAAAGGCGTTCGTATTTATGAAAGGTATTGGCCAGGGCTAATTTTTAAGTAAATATACATTATAAGCTCTAATTGGGAGATGGGATTGCTAATTGAGTTTATTTTTTTACTTTTACATTCACAATTAATTTTACTTCTAGTGAGCTTGTCGAACTACCAGTAACCAATTTAAAAACAAAATAACAATATAATCATGGGAAAAGGCGATAAACGTTCGAAACGCGGAAAGA
>DATMPR010000359.1:0-4475 GCA_035567575.1 Bacteroidia bacterium | reverse complement strand
GGCGCGAACGGTTTCAGATATTCAATTGTCGATATGAATCTTGCTTCCGGAAATGGAAGTGTAACTGTAAAAAATTCATTGCTAATCTCAACAGTAAGTGAAAAAATAACTGCAGTTAAGGATCCTAACAGCAACCGTTTTTGGGTCCTTGCACACGAATGGAACAGCAGCAATTTTTACGCCTATTCATTAACCAGTACCGGCTTATCAGCGCCTGTAATTACAAATATTGGTACAGTTCATTCTGGAACGGCACAAAACACTTACGGACAAATGAAATTTAATCCATGTGGAAATAAAGTGGCGCTTACTATTGGTTATTCCGATGTGTGGGAATATTTTGATTTCAATACTAATACAGGAGTTTTAAGTAATGCCATGTCGTTTCCTATGACTGCGCATGTTTATGGAATGGAGTTTTCACCGGATGCATCTAAAGTTTATGTTAGTACTTATGATCCGTTTAAAACGTTAGTTCAATATGATGTCTCTTCAAATAACGCAAGTTTGATTTCTGTAACAGAGGTTTCTTTAAGTGTCACCACAGATATTTATGGTTTACAATTGGCTAACGATGGAAAAGTTTATGTTTGCAAATCCTTTAGTCAGTATCTTGGTGTAGTTAATTCCCCGAATATTGCCGGTGCCGCTTGTAATTACCAGGATTTGCAAATTAATCTTGATCCAAGTTTGATGGGAATAACATCTGCTTTAGGTTTACCGGGTTTCCCGCAAAATTATTTTATGCCAAATAGTTTTACTTGTCCGGTTGTGTTGGGTGTAAATGAAATTAAAGTTTTAGATAAACCGATCGTTATTTATCCGAATCCTTCGGCTAACGACTTTAATTTGATAATTGAAGAGCCAACGACTTTAAAAGTTTACAATTACACAGGCGAACTTATTGAATTTATTACTATAGCGAAACCAAGAACCATTTCAATAGGAGAAAATTATGCTGCGGGAATTTATTTTGTAAAAACAGAAAGTCAGGGAAAAACAAACACAACTAAGATCATTAAAAAATAATATATATTAAAGTTACTACTATTTTGTTATGGATATTGTGTCATCCTGAGCTTGCCGAAGGATAAAAAATTAATTTCATGAAGCGCATCCTGCACATACATAAACTGTTTTTATGTGCAATGCTTTTGTTTCAATATGATTTTAGTAAAGCACAAGTTATCAATTATACCTTCGGGACAGTAGCCGCTGTTTACGCTTATAACGCGACTCCCACCGTGTTTCCTGAATTACCTCAGGGTATTGATGATGCTATTACTAATCCAAAACCCATAGGATTTAATTTTGATTACGGCTGTACCACCTATAGCCAATTTATTGCTTCGAGTAACGGATGGATGACCTTCAATATGGGCTGTATTGGCAGTGACCCGAACAATCAATTAGCCGGTAATGCTACCCAAATCACAAATGCCGAGCGGCCTATTATTGCCGCTCTTTGGGATGACCTGGATATTGGCGCAGGCGGAAATGTAAATTATTTGCTAACAGGTGTCAGTCCTAATCGGATACTAACCATCGAATGGAAAAAGATGTTGTGGAAAGTAACTGCACTTGCTCCTTGCATTTCTTTTCAAGTTAAATTGTACGAAACCAGTAACCGGATCGATTTTGTTTATTTGCAGGAAGCGGGTGCATTAAGCATTCCGACAAATGCCTCCGCCGGGTTAACGGGTGCAGCTAATGGCAATTATTATTCGCTGCAAAACTATACGAATGTAATGTCTGTAACAAATAATACCGGTGAAAATACAAACCTCAATGCAAAACCCGCATCAAGTCAATCGTATAGCTGGATGCCTGTTTGTGTTTTGCCAATTGAATTGATTTATTTTGCAGGAGAAAACAATAATGGCAAAAATAATTTTGAATGGGCCACTGCCACTGAAAAAAATAACGATCATTTTACATTAGAAGGCTCATCGGATGGAATAAATTTTACGGAGTTGCAAAAAATTAACGGCGCGGGTAACAGTAATTCCATTAAACATTACCAAACAAACAGAGACCCTGACAATTTAATTTACTTCCGCTTAAAACAAACCGATTACGACAAAAATGTTTCCTATTCAAAAACAATTGCAATTGAAGAAAGTAAACGAAAAGAAATTAAATTCATCTATCCTAACCCGTCCGCAGCAAATTTTAATTTATATGCCGACGAACCAACATCCGTAAAAGTCTATTCTTATACCGGACAATTAATTGAAGAATTGAACGCAAACGAATATAAAATAATTGTATTTGGAGAAAATTACGCCGCCGGAATTTATTTTGTGAAGATGGAATATATTGATGGTATAAAGACCTTAAAGCTCATCAAGAATTAAAATAAATTCCTTAGCACATATTATCAAATCATTAAAAAAAATTATTCGGAGTTGGATTTAAACAGATTTAAGAAACATTTCTGTTTAAAATTTAAGATGCAATTAACAATTACTAACATCTGCGGTAACGAAATGGGGTTTTTTCCTCTTTATCTTTAAGGCATGACACTATTGGAATACATAAAACTGAATGATCTGGATAAGAACGATCATATTTTAGAAAAGGGCGTTCTGCTGGATATGTATTTTGAGAATAATAAACGAACTAGTTTATTTAGTCTGTACGGTTTTTTTGTTGAAGTAACCATTAGCGATAAAGAGGACAGAATATTGGATGTGATCCCTTATGAAAGCAATTTCCGTTTTGGTTTACGGCAAAAAGAAAAAAAAGAAAAACTTAATTCAAGAGCAAACTTGCTTAATTATTATTTTCTTTTATGAGAACGCACACACGCAGCCTCCGCTGGGAATTTTTGCTTTACGGAATTCTTTTTGGTTTTTTACTTGGGGTAATGGCTGTAAATGTTTTTACTTAGATCCTTACTTACTCTTATAATAATCAATTAAGGTTGTCCCAAAAATGGTCCATTTTACTTGAAGTGAATCTTTCTTAAGTTTAGAAAGGATCAATTGTTTATTCTCGCCGATAATTGTTTTTAAATAAATAGTATCGTTTCTCAAAAAATATTTATAATTCCCCGCGTGGTCTTTTGACTGAATTAGTTTTGCTGTTGAATCAGCTTTAAATTCCATATTTGGTATGGATAAAGGGTTCGCATTTTGGTTAACGTAATTCCATTTACCAATTAAAAGGCTTTTCTTTGATTGGGCATTACAAATATTAACCGCAGAAACAAATACACAAATTACTGCAATAGATAGAATTCTGTTTTTAAACTTCATATAAATATTTTTAATTTATATAATAAAAATATTAAGCTTTTGCTGCAACAGCAAACATCTCTTTCAGTTTCTTCACTACAATATCAATTTCATTTTTTGTAGTGTATTTAGAAAAAGAAAAACGAACGCTTGGACGTTCCATATCAATTCCCAAGCCACGCAACACATGCGAGCCTTGATTACTGCCGCTGCTGCATGCACTACCGCCACTAGCTGCAATGCCGGCAATATCTAAATTAAATAATAACATTTCCGCATCAGGATGTTTTGGGAAACGGCAATTTAAAACTGTGTATAATGAATTCTCCTCTACTTCGCCATTAAAATCCATTCCTTCAATGCCGGATCTCAATTGCTCCATCATGTAATTTTTTATTACGCGGATATGGTTTTGATGCTCCTCCATGTGTTCGTTCGCTAATTCAAATGCTTTCGCCAAACCAACAATCCCCGAAACGTTTTCGGTACCGCCGCGCATGTTACGCTCTTGCGCGCCGCCACTAATGAACGGATTTATTTTTACTGCATGATTAATGTAAATAAAACCAACACCTTTTGGTCCGTGAAATTTATGCGCAGCGCAAGTAACAAAATGCACACCTAAATTTGGAAGATCTAATTTAAAGTGGCCCATGGTCTGAACCGTATCGCTATGGAAAAGTGCATTGTATTTTGCACACAACTCGCCGGCTTTTTTAATTGGGAGAAGAGTTCCTATTTCATTATTGGCGTGCATTAGAGAAACCAAACTTTTAGGATTATTTTTCAAAAGTTCTTCCAAATGTTTAAGATCAACATTTCCTTTATCATCAATATTTACCCAATTCACTTTTATTTTTCCTTCTTTCTCTAAAGTGCAAAGCGTATGTTCAACGGCGTGATGTTCGATCTTACTCGAGATAGCATGTTTAATGCCGTACATTTCGATGGCTTTACAAATAGCCATGTTATCTGCTTCTGTTCCGCCGGAAGTGAAAAATATTTCTGCAGGAGCAACATTTAAATATTTAGCAACAGTTTTACGCGCCGTTTCAATAGCAGTCCGTGTTTTCCGTCCGAATGAATGTATAGAAGATGGATTTCCGAATTCTTCACGCATGTAAGGTAACATGGCATTAAAAACTTCTTCATCCAATTGTGTGGTAGCGGCGTTATCGAGATATATTTTAGTCATAATTCAAGTACAAATATCGGGATTTTTCTACAGAAATTTAT
>DATMPR010000358.1:0-8754 GCA_035567575.1 Bacteroidia bacterium | reverse complement strand
AACCGGCTTAAAAGAAGAAATTCGTGAAAATGATAGCGTAGTATTTGAAATACAAGAAAGCCCAAAAGGTCTGAACGCAGTAAATGTAAGTTTGGCGAAATAAGTCAAATCTAATAAGAGTAAATCAAAACAGGTTTACTCTTTTTTTTAATTCAAATCTAAAATTCAAGAATGCGTCAACTCAAAATAAGTAAATCCATAACAAACAGAGACGCCGCATCGTTAGATAAATACTTAGCAGACATTTCAAAACTACCTCTTATTACTGTTGAAGAGGAGACAAAACTAGCACAACAAATAAGAGAAGGCGATCACGACGCGCTTTTAAAATTAACCAAAGCTAATTTGCGGTTTGTTGTTTCGGTTGCAAAACAATATCAAAATCAAGGCATAAGTTTACCCGATCTGATCAATGAAGGTAATTTGGGATTAATGAAAGCTGCAAAACGCTTTGATGAGACCCGTGGTTTTAAATTTATTTCTTACGCGGTATGGTGGATCCGTCAGGCCATTATACAAGCTATTTCCGATCAATCAAGAGTAATTCGTTTACCTTTAAATAAAATTAGCGCTTTAAATAAAATACGGAAAACACAAGGTGTTCTGGAACAACAATTAGAACGGCAAGCAAGCATTCCTGAACTATCTGAAGTTTTAGATATATCAGAAGAAGAAATTACAAGCACATTAATGGCTTCCCATTGGAATACATCAACAGATGCATTACTTCCCGGTAATGAAGATATGACTCTGATGGAAGTTTTATATAATCCATCCGATCCAAAACCGGATGATTTTTTAATGAAAGATTCTTTGCAAACAGAAATCAAACGCGCTTTAGGCACACTTACCGAAAGAGAATCTGATGTAGTTATGCTGTATTACGGTATTGGCTCTACTGCCGCAATGACGATGGAAGAGATAGGCGAGAAATACGATCTGACAAGAGAACGTGTTCGTCAAATAAAAGAAAAAGCTATCCGCCGTTTGAAATCGGAATCGCGAAGTAAACTCTTAAAAAATTACCTGGGTTAATTCGATCACTGAATTAATTTATTCAAAATTTCCTTCTCCCAATTTTGTCCGCGTAAACCTTTAATCTTATCACTTATTAATTTTTTGTATTGATCCTGAGCGAAAAAATATTTTATAGATTCAGCCGCCGGTCCTGCTAAACGCCCGTTGCTGCTTAAACAAGCGTTAATACAATTGCTTAATAACTTTTCATCAAAGTAATTTAGTTTACGCAAAGCACCCATCGCATTAGCGCGTGTAATGAATTCGTATGAGTTGGATGTGTAAGCAACAAGTTGATCAAGATACTTTTTATCATTAGGAAAATTTGCAGCTGCGATCTCAAGCCACTTACAAATTACATTACGTCCGTTTGTTCCTTCAATTCCTTTGGTGATATCTAAATACTTTTGAGTATTCTCAGGAAAATTAGAGCATAATTTTTCTAAAACCATGGCAATGGTTTGATAAGATGAATCCAATAAAAGTTTTTCGTAGTCTCCGGCTAAAGACGGATCAATTGCTCTTGTGTTAGCAACAATTCCTTTCCGCACAAACACATCTTTGTCGTTTAAGCCTTGTTTAATTAATTTCAGACTTTCCGGATTTTTATCATCTAAAAGCTGACTAACAATTTCCGTTTTAATGGCGTGAAATGTATTTTTTGAATATAATTCATTTAAAACTGCAATTTTTTGCTCAATCGGAACACTTTTCATTGCAGCAATTGCATCATAACGGTCGATCATTTTTGGCGCGCGTAAAGCTTGCGCTTTCAGCATTTCAAATGGTTTGGTAAAATTAACTGTCTTTACAATTTCACTATTCGGATCAAACAAAACAAAATCTACTTTTTTATTTTCCGGATTTAAAATTTTCAGAATATGAGTTTCTTTTTCTATCCATTCGGTTCTGCCATCAGAGGTACCATCAGTATAATAAACTTCAAAAGCGATCGGCATTTTAAATAAACCGTTTAGTTCATTTACGGTTTGGATTTGTGTAACCGTAAATTGCATGAAGCGTTTACCTCCTTCCTGCGTATTATCTTCGGCAGTAACATTGTAAATTGGCTCTCCGCCTTTATAAACCCATTCATCCCAGAACCATTCTAAACCATAGCCTAATTCATCCTGAAACGCATTTAGCAGATCATCTGAATCAACATTATCATATTTATGAGCCAGCAAATAACGTTTTATGGATTTATTGAAAGCTTCTCTTCCAACAACATATTTCAACATCTCTAAAACCTGAGAACCTTTTTGATAAATTAATGTAGAAGAAGTTTCAGAATGTGAAATTGATTTTTTATCCTGCACAGCAATTGCAGCTAAACCGGCTTGACGGCGCTGCCAGTCAAAATGATCCTGACCAAAACATTCTTTTTCGGCTGTAATATTATAATGGGTCGCGAAACTTTCCTGTAACCAATGCGCGTTACCTGTGCGTGCGCTTACAAAATCACCGAACCATTGATGGGCTAATTCGTGCGCGTTAACTGCAACGTAATTTCTATCGTTATAACTGCGTGCGTCAACTTCAAAAAAATCGCCAAACAAAGTTGCTGTTGTGTTTTCCATGGCGCCGAACATAAAATCCTGCACCGGAATTTGTGAATAGGTTTCCCATTGGTATGGAACACCAATTTCGTTTTCTAAGAAATCAAATATTTTGGTATTGTATTTGTAAGTGAATTCAACGCGGTCTTTCCATTCAGGATAATACCACATGTATAATGGAACCCCTGATTTTGATTTGCTTTCTTTTATTTCATATTTACCAATTCCCAACATTACTAAATACGATTGATGCGGATGATTCATTTTATAGTGCCATATTTTGCTGCCGTCTTTATTTTCTTTTTCAGCAACTTTTACACCATTCGATAAAACTTTATATTCCTTATCAAACTTCACATAAACTTCAGTTAATAATTTATCATTCGGTGTATCATAGCAAGGAAACCAATAACGGTTATCAACTCCTTGTCCTTGTGTCCAAATTTGTTTCCGGCTTAAATTATTCGGGTCGTTCCAGCCAATGAAATATAATCCTTTGCGCGGTGTTGCTTCATAAGTAATAGCCAGACTATCTTTTTCTCCCCATTTTAATATTGTACCCGGAAAAAAAGAAATACCAAGAGCGTCAGTTTTATATTTTATGTCTTTACCATTTAGCTTAGCTTGTATTATGGTTATCCCGGGTCCGTCGAGGTAAAATGAATCAACGGTTGGCCGGATAGGAGTAAAGAAATGAGTTATTTTTCCTTTCACCAATCCTTTTTCCGGTTCAAACTCAACGCTAAGGCGCATGCTTTCGAAATTGAGATTGTGCTCGCGCATGCATGCACCGGGATCGTATTGGTAACTTATTTTTTTTACTTGAGATGTTACGGAAGTAACTAAAAGCGTAAAAAGTAATACTGACGAGACTTGTTTTTTCATGTTTGAACTTATGTAATGAGAGTATCAAATCTAATATAATTTATTTAATAAAGGAATGATTTTAGAATGAAAAAGAAGATTTTATCTCCTATTATGAGCTATGGTTTTAAGACAATCCTTTTCCTATATTTGTGTGATGCCATCCAATAAACACATTATGAAAACGCGGCACTTGATACTGGTAATGTGTATTTGTTTTTTCGCAGCCTATTCACAACAATACAAAACCGATTCGCTCGAACAGGTTTTAAAACAAACCATTCACGATACTGCCCGAGTTAAAGTGTTGAATGGACTTGGACATGCATATATGAGAAAAGGACAATTAAAAACCGCATTAGAGTACGCTGTTAAGAGTTTGGAATTGGGAAAAAAAATTGACTGGAAAAGGGGAATTGCCGGTGCTTATAACACACTCGGTAATATTTATGGTGAAATGTCGGATTATCCAAAGGCGCTGATAAACCTGCAGAATTCAATTGCGATAGGTTCCGAAATAAATGATAAGACTAAAATGGCGGCAGCTTATAATAACATTGGGATCATATATTATAATCTTTCCGATTTCAATAAAGCCATAGAATATATTCAGAAATCATTAAAAATTCAGGAAGAGTTAGGGAATAATTATTTTGTGGCGGCTTCCATTGGGAATATTGCGGAGCTTTACGAAAAATTGGATGAGGATAGTTTGTCGTATGTTTATCAAATGAAGAGCCTGGAAATTCACAAAGCCATGGGAAATAAGCACGATATGGTGGCCTCATTAAATAATTTGGGCTCCCTTTTCCGTAAAAAGAAAGATTATGCCAAAGCTTTGGATTATCATCGCCAATCGTTAGAAATATTAAACACATTAGATGAGCTGAAAGGGAAAATAGAAAATCTTTCAAATTTTGGTTTAGTATATTTGGAAATGGGAAACTATGGTGATGCTATTAAAGAATTTGAAGCCAGTTTAAACGAATCTCAAAAGTTAGGAGATAAAAAATTTATAACCGAACAGCTTTCATTGTTGGGAAAAGCGTATTATTCAATAGGTAATCAGGATAAGGCCCTGGAATATTATTCAACGGCGTATCAATTGGCTTTGGAGATACACAGTCAGTTGGATCAAAAAAACGCTGCCGAAGGCATGTATAAAATATTCAAACAAAAAAATAATATTTCAAAGGCCCTCTTCTTTCACGAGCGGTTAACTGAGCTGAATGACAGTGTATTTAATTCAACAAAAAATACAGCGTTCAATAATCTTAAAACACAATTTGCTTTAGACAGACAAGAGCATGAGCTAAAAAGCAAATCAGACGAAGAATTAAGAATACGTGATGAAGAAAAAAAACGTCAGCGATTAGTAAATTATATTATTATCGTTGTGCTCATCATTGTTTCCTTATTTTCTTATTTTTTATTCCAGCGGTTTAGAATTACCCAAGCCCAGAAGAAAATTATTGAAGAGCAAAAAGTTATTGTTGAATTAAAAAACCGGGCAGTAACGGATTCGATCCATTATGCTAAACGGATTCAAAAGGCACATTTACCAAATGAAAAATACATTTCAAAGAAAATGAACGAGCTTAAGAATAAAGACAAGAATAGTCAGTAGAATTCATAATGAATCTTTTCATCATAGGCGATATTCATGGCTGCTATTACACATATAAAGCCATGCTTGAATTCTGGGATCCCAAGGAAGAAATTCTTATTCAGGTTGGTGATCTGATCGACCGTGGTAATTTCACACCGCAAGTTGTTAAGCTGTGCCGCGAAATTGAAAAAGAACATCCCAATTCTGTTTTTTTAAAAGGCAATCATGAATGGCTCGCTCTTCAATATCATAATCAAAATAAAGAAGAACGCTGGTACGATAAATATGGTAAGAAAGTTTTGTGGGATTATGTTTTATCGGAACGCAAATTTTTTGATGATGGAGAGTGGTTTAAAACTATGAGAACCTATTGGGAAAACGAATACGTTGTTGTGAGTCACGCCGGAATTAGTGTTTCTCCTTTTTGCATGGATGAAAATCATTACAGCGGTTTACTTTGGCACAGAATGGAAATAAAAGCTCTGAATAAAGTTCAGGTGTTCGGACATACACCTGTAAAAGGAAATAAACCCGCATTCGATCCCAAAACAAATTCATATAATATTGATACGGGAGCTTATCTGGGAAAATCATTAACCGGAATTAAATTAAGCGAAAAAGGCGTACTTTTAGAAACTCATAATATTCAGACTATAAATAAAGACATCGATTAAAAATTCATGAAAAAATATTTTAAACTGAAAAACATTTTATTAACCTTCGTTAGTGTTTTTGGAATTATTCAATTTATCCGTCCGGCAAAAAATTTAGGTGAAGCATTCGGACCAAACGATATTACTTATTCAGTAAATGTTCCGGAGAATGTAAAAAATATTTTAGTTGTATCATGTTACGATTGTCATTCTAATCATACCAATCACATGTGGTACGAAAATATTCAGCCAATTGGCTGGTGGATCGGAAAGCACATTAGCAAGGGGAAGCGTCATTTAAATTTTTCAGAATTTAATACGTATAAAGATAAACGTAAATCGCGTAAATTTGAAGAAATAGGTGAGACCGTGAGCGCAAAAGAAATGCCGATGTCATCTTACACATTAATTCACGGCAACGCTAAACTTAATGACGAACAAATAAAACTTGTTTTAAATTGGACAACCGCGGGCCATGAAAAATTTAAACAAGAAGGGGATAAAGATTAAGAATTATTTTCTTGTGAGTGTTTAAGGACAAATGTTTTATAATGCTTTCCTGTTTTCATCCATCCTTTTATTAATTCATCGGAGTCGGGATAATAATTACTTTGCTTAATTATATCACGGCAATCATTAATAGACGTTATCTGATGACTTGAATCAATATAACCATAGCCTTTGTATTTACTGTCTTCAATTAAAATTAACGAACGTTCTTCGTTGGTACGTCCCCTGTCGAGAATAAGGAAATCAGAATCGGAAAAAGTTACATTTTTAATAATTTCTTTTGCGCGTTTGTTGTAAATTTCAATTTCTTCCTCGTTATTACAAATACCGTTACATTTTTTTATGTGGTTGTTGAAGCAAATTGATTCTTCACCGGTTAAACCGCAATAACGCAAACACAAAACATGTTCATCAATCCAGCGGTCTAACTTTTCGCGAACGGTGGAGTAGGTGACAGCTGCGAATAAAGAATTTTCTGATTTGGCATATTCAACAATTTTAAAATTGATGATGCCATTATCGTCCGTAAACCAATCGATGCTGTGTGTGAACAGATCAGACTTGCGCATGCGGTTGAATTTCGGTTTATGTTTTTTTATTTCTTCTGCTTCTAATAATAAAGCTACGAGTTCACTTCCTGTTACAACAAAATCAACATTCATTAATTCGAACAATAATTTTTTATGTTTGCCTTCCTTGGTATTAAAATGACCAATAGCGCGATTGTACATATTGGTGCTTTTTCCAATGTAAATGATCTCTTTATCTTTATTTAGGAAATAATAAACGCCGCACTCTTCAGGTATTTTTTTTAGAACATATTCTTTTATTTTATCAACGCGGCGTATCATGATCTCATCAACACCCAAGTTTTTGTATTGCGGATGATCTGCTTTTAAGCGTAACAGCAGGTCAAATAATTTTGCAGTGGCAACTGCATCTCCTTCAGCTCTGTGTCTGCCTTCAATTTCTATTCCTAGGGAAGCACATAAATGTCCCAGGCTATAAGAAATTCTATCGGGAATTAATTTTCTGCTTAATCTAACTGTACATAAAGTATCCCTTCTGTACTTAAATCCTAATGAAGCAAATTCTTCTTTAATAAAACCATAATCGAAACTAACATTGTGCGCAACGAAAATGCAGCCTTCGGTCATTTCCTGAATTTTTTTTGCAACCTCATAAAATTTTGGAGCGTCGCGCACCATATCGTTAGTAATTCCTGTAAGACTGCTGAAATATTGCGAGATGTGGCATTCCGGATTGATAAGAGTCGTGAATTTATCTACAACCACTAAGCCATCATGTTTTATGATGCATATTTCTGTTATACGTCCGTGACCGTAAACAAATTTCCCGCTGCAGGTTTCAATATCAATAATTGCAAACACCGGTGTAAATTTAAAGAATATAGTACTAGGTGATTGCTACAAATTGTAGCCACAGATTATGCGGATTAAATCCATATTGTGAAAATCCGCGTAATCTGTAGCTGAATTAGAAGTCAGAATAATGCAAAACCTGCTTAGTTTCCTTAAAACAAGCTTCAGTCATTGCTTTTGCGAGCTTTTCAACGTTAACGCCTTTGTATTTGTTTAAGTTTCCAATTAAAAGTGGATTGATGATCTTAAATAAACCAATTCCAATTTTTTCGCCGATCCGTCTTTCTTCGCGGTCGCCAAAAATAAATGAAGGTCTTACAAAAATGGTGGAAGGAAAATTAGCTTTTACACCTTCTTCCATTTCGCCTTTGGTTCGTAAATAAAAATTTCCTGACTTAATATCCGTTCCAACTGAAGAAACACAAACCATTCTTTCTGCCCCAATACTTTTTGAGTATTTAGAAATAGCGATCGGATAATCCCTGTCAATAACCTGTTGTGCTTCTTTTGAACCTGCTGCTTTTAAAGTTGTACCCAGACAAGAAAAAACATGATCAGCTTTTACAGATGGTAATTCAGAAAAATCTTTGTAGTTAAATAATATTTCTTCAACGTTTGGATGAATGAATCCGCAAGGCCGGCGGGTTACAATGTAAATTTTACCGTAACGTTTGTCGTTAACTAAATTCTTTAACAGCGTCTTACCTGTTAAACCAGTAACTCCAAAAATAATAGCAGAAGGCATATTAAAAGATTTAAAGATTTGAAAATTCAAAGATTAATTTTTAAATTTTTGAATTATCAAACAGCTTCACTAACAACTTCCTTCACATCATCAGGCAGCAAACGTTTTAGTAACGCTTCAATACCTGCTTTTAAAGTCATAGTGCTGCTCGGGCAGCCGCTGCAAGAGCCGCGCATTTGCACAGTAACAATTCCGTCTTTCAGATCTTTGAATGTGATCAATCCGCCATCTTGTTCAACGGCCGGGCGAATATATTGTTCCAGTATTTCAATTATTTTATTTTCAACTTCATCTTTAGGAACGTTGTGTTGTGTATTTATGTTTACTGTTTTTGTAAATGTATTATCGGCTGCAACTTGTTTTTCCGGGAGTTTATCAATAATTGTATTGCCGTTATTTAAATAATCTGTAATAA
>DATMPR010000357.1:0-2646 GCA_035567575.1 Bacteroidia bacterium | reverse complement strand
AACCTAGTTTATTAAAGAGAACCGGCTCTTTAAAAGAATTAACTATAATTCTAAATTTCCCAGAATTACTGTCTGTTGTTATTTGGTTTTTACCAGCATTGTATGTTATGATAACGTTTGATAAGGGGGCATTATTATTTTTGGTATACACTGTTCCTTGTAAGACGTGTTGAGAGAACAAAAAATTGAACCAACAAAAAAATGTTGAAGTGAAAAGAATTTTAAAAGGAATAAAACGTTGAAATGGCATTATAAGACTAATTTAAGCAAAACATCAATAACTATTTAGTGTTGCTTATATGATAAATACTAGAATTGAAGGTTTTTTGTCAAAAGATTGCTTTTAGTCTTACTATTTTAAACATGTCTTGATATAAATCAGTTCGACAATTTGACCCTTCGCCACCGATTACCCTTAATGAAATTAATTTAAAACAATGGTGGCTGAGCTTGTCGAAGGCACATTCATTACTTCTTCTTCGCAGCTTTTAATTGTTGTTCGCGCTGCTTCGTCATGTCTGCCAGCTTCTTCTGGAAATTAGAAACCTTAACAGGTTTTTTCATGTTCTGTTCAATTTTAGCGCGGATCTTTTTATCATCAACAATTAATTTAAAAGCATAGTTCTGCGAAAACGTAAACATGTTCGCTAGAAAATAATACCAGCTTAAACCGGCAGCATAACTATTCATTACCGCTAAAAATATAACAGGCATAAAATACATCATGAATTTCATTCCCGGCATTTGCGTGCCTTGCTGCGGCTGTAACATAGAGCTGTTCATCCACGTATAAATAATGGTTGACACAAACATTAACGCCGCAAACAAACTTACGTGATCGCCGTAAATGCTATTTATGATGGAAACTTTTCCGAAAGTCCAGATGCTATCGTAAGTTGAAAGATCATCTGCCCATAAAAATCCTTTCTGACGTAATTCAATAGCTGCAGGAATAAAAGCAAACAAGGCAATTAAAATTGGGAATTGTAATAATAACGGAATACACCCCGACAAAGGATTTACGCCGGCCTTTCTGTAGAGTGCCATTGTCTCCTGTTGTTTTTTCATGGGGTCGCCATCTTTATACTTTGCAGTGATCGCCTCCGTTTCAGGTTTTAAAACACGCATGCGTGCTCCCGACATATAAGTTTTGTAGCCAATCGGTAATAAAACAATTTTTACAATGAGGGTTAAAATTAAAATTACAACTCCCATATTCATGTTACCCAATAGATCAAATAATGGAATAACCATCCATTTATTTATATAGCTAAAAATGCTCCAGCCTGTTGGAATGATCTGTTGCAGATCATCTCCGTAACCCGATAATGTTTTATAATCATTTGGACCGAAATAAAATTTCATTCCAAATTTTTCGTTTGGAGTATGATTGTAAGGAATTCCCAGATCAGTACTTAATACTTTTACAATTGTAGGCGAGGTTGGCCTGCATGATGTTTTTACAAAACTTCCGTCCTTTAAAAATTCTGTTTGTGCAATTAGAATGGAATTAAAAAATTGCTGCTTAAACGAAACCCATTTTACCGGCGCATCGTTCAAAGCTTTCTCTTCGTCTGTTTCCTTTTGGGGATTAATATAATCCGGTTTATCAATTGTAAATTTCCAATAAGCTGTTGCAGCTTTTTGTTCCTTTTCAATATATTTTTCCTGCGATGGTAAATTCATCCGCCAGTTCAATGTCATTTGATCAACGTTAGATGTAATTATCTTATCCATTCCAACAAAACGCATATCACAACCCAACATGTAATCGTTATCTTTTAAACTGTAAACAAATTCAATATAAGAGCCGGGTTTACTTGTTTCTAATTTAAAAGTGATATCTTCTTTACCTGATTTTTGTACAACAACATTTTTTTCTGTGGTTTTAAAATAAAAACTATCAGTAGCTAATGGTTTTGATTCATAAGCTGAAAGCCTTAGTGAAAAATTTGTAGAGTCTTTATCAAATAAAACTAACGGTGCTGTTTGTCCGGGACGATTATATTTTTTTAGTTCAACTTTTAAAACTTGCGCGCCTTTAGTGGAGATGTACGCTTTTAATAAATTATTTTCGATGGTAATAATTTCTTCAGCGCCTTTTGCTGAAACAGAAAAATCGCGATAAGCATCATTTTGCGTTGATGCAATTGCTGAGTCGCTTAAAACAGTTTTTGAACTTAAAGTATCTTCAACAACTTTTGTGTTAGCAACAATTTTTTTTGCTTCCTCTTCAGCAATTTTTTGCTGAACTGCTAAAACTGAATCTTGTTTTTGTTTGTTGCGTGCGATTTGCTGTTTGCTGGGTCCGCTAAAAAATAACCATACACCAAGAATTGCAGCAATTATTCCTAAACCTATTAATGAGTTTTTGTCCACTTGAGAGAAATTTGAAGGGCAAATTTAGCATTTTTAATGCATTAGGGGAATAATAAGTAAAATAATGATTGTTAAATAGTTATGAAGGGTAAAAATTGAGGATAAATTATTTAGAATTTCTCCCCCTCCAATCTCGCCACAACAGCCGAAGCAACTGCGTTACCAACCACATTTGTTGCGCTGCGACCCATGTCTAAAATTTGATCAACAGCCAATAATAAAAGCAACCCTTCTCCCGGAATATTAAACATACCGAGCATTCCGGCA
>DATMPR010000356.1:0-4937 GCA_035567575.1 Bacteroidia bacterium | reverse complement strand
TTAGGGTATAATTTTAATCCTGTCTCTTTTTATTTTGTCTTTGATGAAAAGAATGCGCCAATTTGCTGCGTTGCTGAAATAAGCAATACATTCCGCGAAATGAAACCGTTTTTTTTGGGAAAACAGCAATTAACCGGAGATTCATTTCATTTAAATACAACAAAATATTTTTATGTGTCGCCGTTCATTGAATACGATACAAATTTTGATTTTAATCTGACTATTCCAGGCGAAAAACTGAACATTAAAATTGATGATTATAAAGATGGGGAACGTTTTTTTATCAGCACTTTAACAGGGACAAAAAAACCAATTAATAACAGGAATTTAATTTGGTATAGTATCCGCTTCCCTTTCATAACGCTTAAGATCATCACTCTTATTCATTGGAACGCCTTGTTGCTTTGGATGAAAAAACTCCGGTACCTTAAAAAATCGGAACACCCTGATTTACAAAGGGAAGTTTTTAATAAATACCGTGAATAATTTGTAAGGAAATTGTACGTAATTCGTATATATTTGTAACAGTATGTCAACCGCCATTGCTATAAGTACCAAAAAGGGTTTTTATGAGAGAACCGTTTTAAGCATGCTTTCCAAAATGAATTTGGGTACTCTTAATCTGACTTTACCAAGCGGAGAAAAAATTATTTTAGGAAACGGCGAAGGCGGAATTAGTGCAAATGCTGAAATTAAAAGTCCTTATTTTTTTAAACGCTCGGTTTTGTATGGTGATATTGGTTTCGGCGAAGCTTATGTGGATGGCGATTGGGACACGGATAATATTACTAATGTTATAAAATGGTTTTTATTGAACGTTGATAATGCGCCAAGTATTTCAGGAAGTTCAGCACGATCTTTCATTGTAAATATTTTAAAGATCTTTAATAATATCTATCACACTAAACGCGAGAATACACTAAAAGGTTCAAAGAAAAATATTTCGTCACACTACGATCTGAATAATGATTTCTTCGCATCGTTTTTAGATTCAACTATGACCTATTCCGGCGCCTATTTTAATAAGGAAGGAATTTCCTTGCAGGAAGCACAATTAGCGAAGTATGAAAGATTATGTAAACAACTAAATTTAAAAGCTGGCGACCATGTTCTTGAAATAGGAAGCGGTTGGGGCGGAAATGCAATTTATATAGCGAAGAATTATGGTTGCTATGTAACGAGCGTTACGATCTCTGAAGAGCAATGTAAGTTAGCAAAGGAACGTGTTGAAAAAGAAAATTTAAGCGATAAAATAAATATTATTCTGCAAGATTATCGCTTTTTAAAAGGACAATTCGATAAAATTGTATCAATCGAAATGCTGGAAGCAGTTGGGGCGAAATTTTACGATGCCTATTTTAAGAAATGTCACGAGCTGTTGAAGAAAGATGGCATTTTAGGAATACAGGTTATTACTTGTCCTGATTCACGTTTTGAAAGTTTACGAACAGGAGTTGACTGGATCCAAAAACATATTTTCCCTGGTTCTTTACTGCCTTCAGTTGCAGCAATCAATCGCGCTATTAATAATACAAGTGATCTGACTTTAGTTGATCTAAAAGACTTAGGATTGGATTACGCACGCACTTTAAATTTGTGGAGAGAGCAATTCAATAAAAATATTTCTGATATTAAAAAATTGGGCTTCGATGATGAATTTATCCGCAAATGGAATTATTATTTTTGTTATTGCGAAGCCGCTTTCGACATGCGTAACATCAACGTTATGCAATTAGTTTACGCAAGACCGAATAATATCACAAGAAAGACATCAATTGGTTTTTAGCTTTCCAATCAAAGCGTTTATAAGACATCCAACCTTTCCTGATCCATTGAGTGTAGATAGCTGTAAATCGATAAGTAGCAGGATTCATTTCAGTCCATTTTCCCTGAATAAGGACTAATTTAGTAACCTGTTTGCGTGAAGGCTCTTCTTTAGTTTTAAATTTTCTTCCCCAAACGGAAGCGTAAAGAAATGAACTAGGTTTTTTTCTGTACCATTTTTCGGTTAGAACTAAAGTATCATTTTCTAATTTCCATTTACCATAACTCATTTCAGTAAATTTTGTCATGGTAAAATTCCGCGACCTAAATCTGTGTCCTTTTTTAACCTTGATGTTGATGAATTCCCATTCGTCAGAGTAGGAATGATTTTGTTCGTAATTATATCCAACAAATTTCCCATGGACATTTTTATTGTCAGGTTTTATTTCTTGGGCATCACAAAAAAGCGAACCGGTTAAAAACGCTAATAAAAGAATAATCTTTTGCATAATTAAATTTACAAAATAAAATCAATTAAACAAAATAAGAGATTTATAACTTATTCTCTTTAAACTTTGTAAAGATCAAAGTCGCAATCGCGCACAACCCAAATCCAAGAATTCCCGTTAAACGTATTCCCAGATCATTCCCTACATCTTTTCCATAAATTAACAGCATTGCAAATAAAGCAATCCCAAAGGTCTGTGCGATTTTTACAAAGAAATAACGCACGGCAAAATAAATTGCTTCTTTATTTTCATTAGTTTCTTTGCTGTCTTTTTCAATGATCTCAGCTAAAATAGCATTTGGTAAAATATTCAGAGAGGCGAGAGGAATGGCTGCGAAAGCAATTAAGCCGTAAATTTGAACTTCTGCATCCAAAGAAAATTTCCCTAAAAAATAAATTCCTAAAAATATAATTGATAAAAGTCCCAGTGAAATCAATACAATTATTTTCTTTCCGATTTTTTTAGCCAGATAATTAATGATGGGATAAAAAATAAAAGATACCAAAACCATTGTGATCATTAATTTGTTTCCAATGCTCTCAGGTAATTGCAACAACACAGTAACAAAATACATTAGTCCGGAAGTAATTATAGTTACCGAAATAAAATACGAGAAATCAGCTACAACAAACAACAAAAAGTTTTTATTAGTCAGCGTTTGCTTTAAAGCTTGCTTTAACGGAACAGAACTTGGTTTACTTACACAATATTTTTTTTCATCAATAGCAACGCAGGTTACTAGCATACAAACCGCTGCTAAAACGCACATGACGAAAACAGTTAACTGCAAAGCTGAGATTCGCGATTGCATTTCAAATGATCTTTGAAGAAACTCAGTTAAATTAAATGCGTTGGATGCAATTCCGATTCCGAAAACATAACCAACCGATTGCCAGGTTGCGAGTTTTACTTTGTCTTCTGAGGTTGGTGCTAACTCCGGCAGCAAAGCATTGTAAGGAATAATATAAGTTGTGGATGAAATATAAAAACCAATCAGCATTACAACCAGCCAAACAATATTAGTTGAACTCTCTTCTTGTTTTAAAGGATAGAAAATCAAAAAGCAAAATACCAATGAAGGAAGTATTGCTTTTTTCATCAAAGGAATTCTTCTTCCCACAGGATTTTTACTTTTGTCACTGAATTGCGCAATGAACGGATCGTAAATTGCATCTGCCAATCTTCCGCTTGCAGTAATAATGGCAATCACATTAAATATTCCGAAAACAACGACTTGTGTGATTAGATTTGGTAAGCCGCTGTTTGCAGGAGGTAAGTAAAGATAAATTAAGATAACACTGATGAGATTGATCATAATACTCCAGCCCATCATGCCAAAAGCATAAGCTATTTGTTTTGATAAGGGGAGTTTTTGTATCGTCATTTCATATTGAAGCCCTTCAGGCTTCTTGGTAATTTTATTGGTATGCTTTTTTATTCATATTGAAGTCCTTCGGACTTCGCTAGTCACTGCATTTTGTTTCTTTTATTTATGTTGAAGTATTTCAGGCTTCCTGTTTGTCTTTATTTTCTTTATTCATATTGAAGCCCTTCAGGCTTCTTGGTAATTTTGTTTTGATTCTTCTTTATTCATATTGAAGTCCTTCAGACTTCGCTAGTCACTGTATTCTGTTTCTTTTATTTATGTTGAAGCCTTTCAGGCTTACTTCTTATCTTTATTTTGTTTATTCATGTTGAAGCTCTTCAGGCTTCTTCCTTCACTTTGTTTCTAATTGCCATTCTGTTCCTAACCCCGAAGGGGTTAAATATGAATAAAAAAAACAAAAGGGAAGATACCACAACCCTGAAGGGGTTGAATATTAAAGGAGATACTTCTCATTATACTCAACTCCGTTTTCTTGCAACAACTCAAGATACTCTTCTTTAAAACTCGTTATTCTATGATGTTCTTCCTGATTTTTTACGTATTCAATCAAAACGTCTTTTTGTTTAATAGAATAAGTAAAAGCCCCGTAACCTTCCTGCCAGCCATTGAAATTTGGAAATAATTTATTTGATTTTATAAAATCAGTACTTGATAATTTAATATCCTTAACAAGATCAGAAAGAGAAATTGAAGGATGAAGATGAGTTAAAATATGAATATGGTCTTCAACACCGCCAATTCTGTACAAATGACATTTCTTATTTTCTAAAACTCCGGAAATGTATTTGAATAAATCGTCTCTTTTATCTTTTGTCAAAACGTGTTCACGGTTCTTTGTTCCGAAAACAATCTGATATATAATTTGGGTGTAAGTGCTCATTCCATATTCAAGCCTTCAGACTTGTAAGGTTTTATTTATTTTCTTTTATTCATATTGAAGTCCTTCGGACTTCCAGAACAAATTTATTTGGCAGGTAATAATTTCGCTTTGCATTCGCCAAAGCCAATTCGTAAACCGCCTTTTTCGCAATAACCTTTAATGGTGATCGTATCATTATCATTTACAAATTTGCGTTCAGTTCCGTCTTTTAATTTTATTGGTTTGGTACCTTTCCAGGTTAACTCAAGCATACTCCCATATTCACTTGGTTTCGGACCGCTAATAGTTCCGCTTGCCATCATATCGCCTACATTAATGTTACAGCCATTCACAGTATGATGCGCTAATTGTTGTTCCATGGTCCAATACATATATTTGTAATTGGAAGCAATGATCT
>DATMPR010000355.1:0-4789 GCA_035567575.1 Bacteroidia bacterium | reverse complement strand
ATAAGAGCTGTTCAGCAACTTTCTTCTCAAAACAAAAAACAAGATTCAACAATACAAGCAATGCAATCACAAATCGCAGCTTTAACTTCATCTGTTACTTCTTGTTGCTCAAGCACAGCTGTTCGTACAACTAAACCAAATGAGTTAAATCAATTGGATGTAAATTTATCTGACAAAGATATTGTTGTATTAAATCAAAACGTTCCAAATCCTTTTGCTGAACAAACAACAATTACTTATAACGTACCTGATAAATATAATTTCGCACAAATAATTTTCAGCACTGTAGAAGGTAAAATTATTAAAACGGTTGACATAACTAAAAAAGGTAAAGGTCAGCTAAATGTTTTCGCGAACGACCTTGGTACAGGTTTTTATACATACACACTTGTTGTTGATGGAAAAACAATAGATACAAAGAAAATGATGAAGAGTGAGTAGTTTAGTTTAAACGTAATAAATAAAAGAAAAAGCCTCAATTAGTTTGAGGCTTTTTTTGTATTATTTCTGCAAAATTTTTATGCCGCAAACATAGTGCACACCCGACCGCATGAATTTTTATTTTTCTCCAATGAAAAACTAGATTGAAGAGGTAGTGTTGTTAAACAAATTGGATGTGAAAAAAGAAATGTTAATCGAATCAAAAAGTTAGTTTCTTTAATTATGAGAAGGTGTCTGAATATTTTCAACAATGAAGTTCAGATTGGTTCGAATATGTACAATAATCAGCAAATAAATAATTGTAAGTTTTCCGCTGAATAGCTTTATTTCATCAATCTATTCAAACTTTTCTCAAAGTACATTTCAGAAGTAATTAATGCTCTTTGTATTAGTTTGGCGTAATGAATGGAATCTAAAATTTCTTTTTGCTTTTCTTCGATGATATCTTTTTGTCGTTCTACTTCTAGTTTTTTTGCCGTGATGATCTCGTTGTCTTTGCGTTTTTGAAGGTAGCTTCTAAAAATAAATCCTGCTAACAATAAGACCAATGCAAATCCTGCGATAAAATAATTTCGTTGAAGAGTTTGTTGTTTTAATTCTTCAAGAGCAATAAGGTCTTTTTTATCTTGTTCAGCTTTTGCCTGTGCTTCTTTCTTTTCAAACTCATATTGCATTTGTTTTTTTACAGATGCTTTTTGTGTCTCTTTATTATTGAGACTGTCGGACATGTGCTTGAAAACTTTAAACATGCTCACAGCTTCTTTATAATTCGCCGTTGCTTTATAAATTTTGATTAGAACTTCACTGGCATTACGTATTTTTTCGGGATAACCGCCTTGCCGCGCTAATTGTAAGGAACGCAAGCAGTATTCTTCAGCCGGTTTGTATTTTTTTTGTATGCGATAAATGTTCCCAATATTATTTAAACAATGCGCGATACTAAGATTATCCTCGAGTTCTTCGCTAATTTTAAGAGAGCGGAAATAACACTCCAGTGTTTTTTCTTTTTGGCCCATGTCGCTATAAATACCAGCGATGCCCACGAAGCAAGTAGCTATTCCTTGTTTTTCGCCTGTTTCTTCACATAATTTTAATGCGCGAGTATAGTATTTTAATGCTTGTTCTGTTTTTCCCTGTTCAGAATAAATTATCGCTATATTATTTAATGAATTAGCTATACCTGATTTCTCGTTAATCATTTCCCGAATTTTTAATGACCGTAAATAATATTCAAGCGCTTTATTTGTTTGTTTCTGTGCATAATAAATTCCACCCATGTTATTTAATGTAACAGAGGTTCCTGATTCATCGTTGGTTTTTTCTTCTATATTGAGCGATTTGGCGTAATTCTCTAAAGCTTTTTCTACCTGACCTTGATAAGTATAAATTGTCGCCATATTATTCAATGTTCCTGCTATTCCGTCTTCATTTCCAATTTCTTCTTGTATCTTGAGCGCCCGCGTATAATTTTGCAAGGCTTTTTCAGATTCGCCTCTGCTCGAATAAAAATACCCAATGTTATTGAACGAGTTCGCGATCTCCTTTTTGAAATTTAATTTTTCGGAAAGTTTTAATGCGGGTTCTGCATATTTTAAAATATCTTTTTCAGCGCATATTTCACAGATTTCAGCCAGGGTATTTACCTTATTAGTATCCTCTTTGGCGGTCTTCAAGATGGTGAGCAGAGAATCCAATTGCGGATTATCAGATTGCGAAAATGAAAAATTAGAACCAAAAATAATGGCGAAAAGTAAAAGATATTTTAAATCGGATCTCATTTTCGCATTAGTCGGTTTAAATTCTTTTCCATAACCATTTCAGTCGGCAATAAAGCATTTTGAATTCTTTTGGCATAATGAATAGAGTCTAAAATTTCTTTTTGTTTTTCTTCAATAATATCTTTCTGTTTTTCTGCTTCTAATTTTTTTGAAGTAATAATAATGTTTGCTTTGTATTTTTGTCTGTAACTTCTAAATATGAAAATCGCAAGCAGCAATACCAAACCAAATCCGGCAATAAAATAATTACGTTTTTGTTTTTGTTTTTTTAGATTTTCGGAAGCAATAACATCTTTCTTTTCCTGCTCCGCCTTTGTTTCTGTTTCTTTTTTATCAAAATCGTATTGCATTTGTTTTTTTACCGCAGCTTTTTGTGTTTCCTTATTATTAATACTATCAGCCATCAATTTAAAAAGTTCGAGCATTTCTAAACTTTTTTTGTAATTACCTGCTTGGTTGTAAACTTCACTTAGTATTTCACTGGCATTACGAATACTTGACGGATAACCAATTTGCCGGGCAGTTTGTAAAGAGCGAGTACCAAATGTTTCTGCCAATTGGTTTTTTTTTTTTTTCAAATAAATATTACTGATTCTGAAAAACGAGTTACTAATCCCATCTTTTTCGTCAATTTCTTCAAATATCTTTAAACATTTAGTATAACTTTCTAAGGCTTTTGTGATTTCTCCTTTCTCTTCGTATATACTGCCAATGTTACGAATGGAGTTAGCAATTCCCGGTTTGTTCTCTATCTTTAAATAAACTTCCAAACTTTTTTGATAATTTTCCAGCGCTTTCTCAATATCGCCAAATTTATCATAAACTACTCCAAGATTATTTAATGAATTAGCAATGCCATCTGTATCGCCAATTTCCTCCTGAATTTTTAAGCTTTTATTTAGCCACTCAAGAGCCTTTTCTATATCTCCCTGATTTTTATAAATGGCAGCGATGTTACCCAGAGAGTTAGCAATAGCTTCTTTTTTTCCGATCTGTTCTTGTCTTTTCAATGCTTTATGAAACCATTCTAAAGCTTTTGGAATATCGCCTTGATTATAAAAAACTGCAGCGATGTTATTAAATGAATTTGCAATTCCGCCTTTGTCCAAAATCTCTTCTCTGATCTTTAAACTTTTTTGATAATATTCCAATGCCTTCTGGCCATCTCCGCTATTGCTGTAAAGTACACCAATTCCGCTCAGTGTGTTAGCAAGGCAAAGTTTATTATTTGTTTCTTCAAAAAGTTTTAGGGATTTAGTATAACATTGCATTGCTTTTTTGATTTTACCTTCGCTGCCATAAACTACTGCAATGTTGAAAGTAGAAATAGCAATTCCATATTTGTCATTTATTTCTTCGCTTAGTTGGAGCATTTTATTATAGGCTTCCAGCGCTTTTGGATTGTTTCCATTATTGATGTAAACGTATCCTATATTGTTAGATGCATTGATAATTCCCTTCCTGAATTTTAATTTTTCAGCCAGCTGCAGCGATTGTTGCGCATAAAATAATATATCCTTATCCTCTTTACAATTCTCACTTAGTTGATAAAGCAGATTGACTTTTGTAGTGTCGTCTTTTGCGGTTTTTAAAATAGTTTGCAAAGAATCGAATGAAAGGTTTTTTGCCGATAATACAACCGACAAGGATAAAAACCAAAGTGAAACAAAAAATTTCATTTAAAGAACTAATGTAGGAAAAATCAGGATGAATTTGGGTTCCATCCATACCATTGGTTCAAAATTGACCGAAGAAAGGAACGGACGAATGCTCTTATAAATGTCCAATTTTTTTTACTTTTAAACCATGAAGCAAATAGTTCATTTTTGTATAATATTGGTTTTTATATATTCCTGCACTCAAAGTAGTTTAAGTGAAAAAGAAAAAACACTCAGCAGCGACACATTAATTGACGCCGTTGGAATAGTAATGAATGCTGATACTATTAAAATGGCAAAAGTAATCACAGCCGGAATTCCTAAAAGCCTAAAAGCCGGAGTACCTGTTGTAAAACCGTTAAAGCCTAACTTTGGAGAGGCAGGCGGTATGGCACACATGCAAACCTATACAACCGACAATGGTTTGGCATTAGATGCCATTTCTTTTGGCCACAAAAGTGCGATATGTGATAAAACCGGGAACCTCTGGTTCGGTACAGAAGGAGGAGGCGTATCGCGTTATGACGGGAAATCCTTTACCAGTTTTACCTCGGCGCAGGGGTTTGCAAATGATATTGTTAATAGCATTACCGAAGATAAAAGCGGGAACCTCTGGTTCGGTACTAATGACGGTGGGGTGAGCCGCTATGATGGAAAATCCTTTACCAATTTTACCACGGCGCAGGGACTCGCAAATAATATTGTTTTGAGCATCACCGAAGATAAAAGCGGGAACCTCTGGTTCGGTACAAGAGGCGGCGGTGTATCGCGTTATGATGGGAGATCCTTTACCAATTTTACCACCGCACAGGGACTGGCAAATAATATTGTTTACTGCATCTCCGAAGATAAAAATGGGAACCTCTGGTTCGGTACAGATAGTGGCGGGGTATCGCTTTATGACGGGAGATC